>JAFGSC010000263.1 GCA_016934875.1 Candidatus Atribacteria bacterium | reverse complement strand
TTGTCACTCTGTCACGTTCTTTAAATCACACCTGTTGAGGGGGGTCAATATCACCGAAACAGGGGGTCAGTATCGCCGAAATAACCAGCTACTGACTACCCCAGGTTGCGCTACGCTTACCTGTGGTTATGAAGGTCGAGTCTTTCAGACTCTCAAGCGGCAGCGCCGCACCATATTTTAGCATACCATCCCCAGCGTTTCGTCACTCTCCCACGGGGTTAGCCGGAGGGGGCTTCTATTTGAGGCCAAGATTATTCAAAATAATTCAAAGTCTCGAAGCCACCCGCTTTCAAATAACGGTCTTTCTTAACCAACCGCACATCGTTTTCCATCATGTCCTTCACTAGGGCAGGCAGATCGTACTCGGGCTCCCAACCCAGTTTGGTTTTGGATTTAGTAGGATCGCCAATCAACAGATCCACCTCTGTGGGACGGAAATAGCGAGGATCGACACGAACCACAACGGTTCCTTCGGCCACTTGGAACTCCGGCTGGTTGCACTTGACCACCGTCCCAACTTCATCCACACCCTCGCCGGTAAAAGCCACTTCTATGCCCACCTCGCCAAAGGCCATCTTCACGAAATCGCGAACCTTGGTGGTGATGCCGGTGGCAATCACATAATCCTCAGCTTTTTCCTGCTGGAGGATCAACCACATGGCTTTGATGTAATCTTTGGCATGCCCCCAGTCTCGTTTGGCATCGAGATTACCCAGATAGAGGCAATCCTGCATGCCCAAACCAATGCGGGAAACAGCACGCGTGATCTTACGGGTGACAAATGTCTCACCACGCAAAGGACTCTCGTGGTTGAACAGGATGCCGTTGCAGGCAAACATATCATACGCCTCGCGGTAATTCACTGTGATCCAGTAACCATACATTTTTGCCACCGCATAGGGGCTCCTGGGGTAAAAAGGCGTCGTCTCGCTTTGTGGCACAGCTTGCACCAAGCCATACAACTCAGATGTGGAAGCCTGGTAAACACGCGTCTTATGCGTCAATCCAAGCAGCCGGACTGCTTCCAGGATGCGCAAAGTACCAATCCCATCGGCATTGGCCGTGTATTCGGGGGTATCGAAACTGACCTTCACATGGCTCATGGCCGCCAGGTTATAAATCTCATCGGGTTGAACCTCTTGGATGATGCGGGTCAAGTTCATGGAGTCGGTCAAATCTCCATAGTGAAGGATCAAGTTTCGGTTCTCCACATGAGGATCTTGATAGAGGTGATCGATCCGATCGGTGTTGAACAACGAAGCGCGACGCTTGATGCCATGCACCTGATAACCCTTTTTCAATAAAAATTCCGCCAGATAGGCGCCATCCTGACCGGTGATGCCGGTGATTAGGGCTATTTTTTGCATATCTATATTTATTGTTTCAATTCTACAAAAATGGGTTTAATATATTGGGGCACTTTACGACCTATTTTGCTCAAAAGGGTAAAATATCCCATCAAATTATGCTTCCTTATGATTTCTAAATCTTCTTGAGATTTCAACTTCTGCAAACTTGCAGTGGTACTTTTACCTCCAAGTCGCATTTTAACTACATACCTATCTAAAAAGTAAAATTTAGCGCCACATTTAAATAGCCTAAGCGAGAAATCATAATCACTGGCTATTCGGTAGCTCTCATCATACATGCCAATCCTTTCAAATATATTTTTTTTCACAAAGATACCAGTGTGCAAGGGGATCCATCCCCAACTAAGATACCATGTTTTATATGGTTTTGCTCGATAGATACGCTTAACCTTCGAGGAATTCTCTCTACTGACAAAAACCCCATTGGAATACACAACATCAGCCTTGGAGTAATGAAAAGCTTCAATAATTTCTCTGATAGATTCTTTGGAAAAAAATAAATCATCAGAATGAAGTATTCCGATAATATCCCCTGTTGCAGTTTTTATTCCTTTATTTAAAGCATTATATAGACCGCTGTCTTTTTCTGAAACATAATAACCTAGCATATCTTTATATTTTTCTATAACCGCTTGTGTCCCGTCAGTGGAACCTCCATCGATTACGATATGCTCTATGTTTTTGTAACTTTGACATAAAAGCGACTCAATACAGTCTCCAATATAGTCTTTGTTATTATAAACAATTGTAATTATAGAAATCTTCATTTGCTTTTTTGACTTAAAATCCATTTTACAGTCAGCTCGATCCCTTCTATTCTGGAATACTTAATTTCAGGAGCTATTTTCTTTATTGCTTCTAAATTATGAACATTATTGGTTGTCATATTTCTTAATCTGAAGGATGTCATTGGGAATTGGATCCCAAAAACCTTTAATAAATCACCAAATAAACCCGCTATTCTAAATACAAAAAAAGGAATCTTTTTAACCCGGAAACCCAGGCTCTGGGCAATTTCATCCGCCCATTCTGAAATGTTATACGCAGGCCAATCACCAATATAAAATAACTTCTTATCAATACTCTCAGAAGGAACTTCTAACAATCTCTTTAGTTGATATAGAGTATTGCCTATATATCCATATGTTTTACTACAGGCTTTCTTTCCCATATGAAAATAATTTCGCCCCATTACGATTTTAAAAAAATTAGCGTAAGGTTCTCCAAACCAAGGCCCCCAAATTGAAGTTGGCCTTATTATACACCAAGTATACTTCTGTGGATTGAAGTTCTTAATTATTTTTTCTGATAGAACCTTACTCTCTCCATATATTGTATGTGGTGCATAATCCTCTTCTGATTGAGGTTCGTAACCAGGTGCACAAACATACATCGAAGAAGTAAAAATTACTCGCTTGAGGCTTTGTAATGAATCTAATACTTCTAATAAATTTTTAATTCCCAATGTATTGGAATTATAATCTTCTAATCTTTTGCCATTTAAATCAGTTCTTGCTGCCAGATGAATTACAATTGATGGATTAAAATCCATAATAACTCTATGAAGTAATTCAGCATCTCGAATATCTACCTCTTTCCAGAATTTTTTATATTGTTTTAGTTTGGGCTCTTCAATATCTAAATTTAGAACTAAATGGTTCCCCTCTGATAAAAAATAATCAATCAAATTAGTTCCAATAAAACCAGAGCCTCCTGTTACAAGTATTCTGTCCATCTTACTTTTTTATTAATGAAATATATTCTGCCTGATAAGCTTCTGACATAATATTGGCAGTAAAATTATTTATGTAATATTTCCGAATATTAAACCCCACCTGTACTTTATTAAACTTTCTTATCTGCTCAACCCCTCTTATGATCAATTTATAATCAGAATTATCAAATAAAATCCCGATTTCATCTACGCATCCATTCACAACTTCCTGATGAGAAGGAATATTTGATAATAACATAGGAAGCCCGTTCGACATGGATTCCAATAATGTATTTGCTAAACCCTCGGTATCAGAAGCAGAAATGTAATAGTCAGAAGCCTTTAGATATTCACCAACATTTGTTTTGAAACCTTCTATACTTATTCGTTCATCCTTATATGCTAATAATTTTTCCATTAGAGGTCCATCACCTAGCATTAACAATCCGATATTAACTTCATTAAGACTCTTGAAGGCTTTAACAATTTGCTCTGGCTGCTTTTCTTCTGACAACCTACCGACAAAAATAAAATATTCAAAATCCTCTTTTAATCCTAGCTTTCTGCGTATTTGTTTTTTGTCATATTCACTCGTATTACATACCTCATATGATGAACCATTTTGAATCGCTTTAATTTCCCACCCTTGATTGTCCATAAATTGCTGAGCAACACTTTTGGAACAAGCAATTGGCAATTCAATTCTCCAATTCATAACTAAATTAGCTAATTTAACAACAATAGATCCAAGTAAATTTCCATAGAGAGCCTTCTGTTGAATTCCTGGATAAATATGCGCAGTATAACATCTTTTATACTTCTTGGATAACATGCCAACCAGAAAAAGTGATCTAGGACAATGCGAATGAATTATTTGCGGCTCTAATAGTTTCAATAAACGTTTAAGTGACAGAAACATTTCAAAAACCCCCAAGCTAGAGCTCTTAGCCAATTGATGTATGCTTATATTGAACATTTCAAATTCTTTAAATCTGGAATGCTTCTTCTCAGGTACTAAGGTTATAATATCAACATCAAACTGATTGTAATCAATATGCTTTATAATATTATACATTACATTAACAGGTCCTTCATTTGCCAATGAAGAAACAATATATGTAAGTTTAATTTTACTCATACTCTTCTTTCTTTAAGTTGTCCTATAACCCATTTACACCGCATCCAAAAATACTTTATATTATTCCTACGAACCAACAATGGCCAGTTTCTAATAAGGAACATGATAGAAAATGGCCAAAATGAAAATTTTGTCAATAAACCTTGCAAAAGAATTTCCAACATTCTTTGTCCACAATAATCTTCAACCTCCTTAACTTCTTGCTCACAACATGATTGATAATTATTTATATACAAATTCTTAATCCTCATAAGGGACTCAAATGCACTTTTGAAATCATCAATAGAAATTCGTCGATTTCTTGACACCAAGGTTTTGATAACAGAATTTTCAACAATTATTCCTACGACCTCCTGAATATTCATTTTTGATTGAACTATATGATTCTCATCCTGCAAATCTGCGTATAAATAGGATACACTTTTCTGATTTCGTCTATATTTGTACAAATAATCAGTTAAAACAAGTGGCTTATACCCATTAATGATTAATCGAGAAAACAGATTAAAATCTTCAATATGTACAGCAGATTCAGATTCCTGATACTTATACTCTCGTAATAGAGAAGCTTTAAAAATTGTATTCGCATGCAAAACTGGAGGATAAAACATTGCCATAAACTTGCATGAATAAGCTGTTTTACAAGCCAATAATTGAAATGATTTACTGTGAAATTTCCCCTGATGAGTAATAAATGAGAAGTAGGAACTAACAAAATCTGCTTCCGATTCCTCAAGTGCTCTAATCTGTTTTTCAATCCGGTCAAATGTAGATATATCGTCAGCATCCATCCTAGCAATATACTCACCCGATGTTAAATCAATGGCTTTATTTAGAGTTTTAATTAGCTTGAGATTTGTTTCATTCTCAATAACCTTAATTCGAGAATCTCTAGATGATAGACTTTTAAGAACATCCAAAGTACCATCTGTTGATTTATCATCGACACAAATAATTTCTAGATTAGTATATGTCTGGTTACATATAGATTTAATCGCGGATTCTACGAATGCTTCCGCGTTATAACAAGGGATTATAACCGATACAAGTTTTTCCATTAAGCAGATTGAATTTCTTTTTGTGCACCCCTGTTATTTTCAAGTATATAAATCAAGGCCATGGGCACATATAAATATGGAATATAAGTATTCATAGATGTAATTGTTGCAATAAGAAAAGGCACAAACACAATCCAAGTCTCTGAATATTTTTTCACCAGAAGATAGAACAAGGTAAATTGAAATATGGCTCCCACAAAGCCAGTTTCTATTAAATAAGTCAATATAATGTTATGTGTGTATATACCGAATTCCTCAATTGAATTTGCTATCCCGATTCCAAATAAAAGTTTCTCGATTGATGCAGTGCTAAAAAAATCGTAGGCAATCAATACTATTTGAATCTTAGTTTGAAAACTTAAATCTTTTAAGAAAATTGGTACTAATATTGAAAGGCTAATTAAAAGTCCTATTGAGCAAATACTTATAATAATGAATTTATATACAAAACTCTTACCTCGATATAAAAATAAATAAACAAATCCCCCAATCATACTAAGTATACCAGCTCTGGAAAATGTTAATACTACAAGTGCGGTCAAAATTAAAAACTTAAGATTAAAATATTTAACAGGCTTTACTTTATTAAGATAATAAGTAAAAAAAAGCACTATCAACAAATGAATAGCTGTACCATTACTATCAAAATACATATAGCTACCCTCTTTATAACGATATATCCAACGATAATCTCCAAATTGTTCATAGCCCATCACTTTCTCAACATTCATTGGAAAAAAAACACGTTGCAGACATTCAATGATTAGAATAATAATAGCGGCATTAATGAACCAATTTCCGAACTTAACGGCTTCTGACTTATCTCTTTTATCAAGAAAAAAGATGACAAATGGATAAAAACTGATACTTATAATAGTCCCAATAATTCTTGGAATTGGAGCTCCTATTATGGATTGTGACAATATTAAGTAAACAGAAAACAATAATAAAGTAAAGGAGAATACTGATCTTTTGGTAATAGTTGTATTTTGATTCTTAAAGAGAACAATTACACCTATTAACCAAAATATCACTGACGGTGAAACAGGTAGTGCTCGATGATTTGAGAAACTGCTCATCGCAATAAGAGTAAAACCGATATACTTAGCATTTAAATTATTCATACAGCTTCTTTACCCAGATGAAATGTAATATTTTCAGTAAGTCTCAGATACAAGGCACAAAAGTAAAAGGGTATTATTGTATTATAAAGAAAATGACCGGCAAAGGTAGATAGCAATAAAATATTTCCCAACACAAATACAGCCATTTTATTGTTTAACAGTTTCATCCCCATAAACCCAATATATATATAAATAGCACCTCCCACAAACCCTAAAAGCAGAAATACATCAACAACATCTGACTCGCAATGATACCTATAAAAATCAATCGTACCAAAGAGATAGCTAGCTACACTATATTCACTCAATATGAATGTACTAACTTCAACCAATTTCTCATACCTTATTGATGATAGCATATTAAGAAGTCCTAATTCTTGATAGGTTTGTTCATAAAAAGAGAAATAATCAACTAAATAAAGAAATGATAAAATCAATAATAGAATACCTCCATAAAACATTATTTTAACTCCTACTCTATGGTCTTTAATAAGTTTATTTAAAATCGAGAAGCTAATTACACTCCCAACTATTAACGTAGATTTAGACCCAATTAGCACAAAAGCGAAGAGAAGAGTAAAAAGCTTTATAGCTATAATACGAGATGAATTCCTATACCAAGTCACATAAAAATAAAGCACACCAATTAATAATAAACTGGCTGCATCATTGGCCCAAACAACAAAACTTGTATAACCAAACCTATTACCCGAGTAGGATTTCAAAAAATCAACTTGAAAAACAAAGCCCAAAATTGCGATTATTGCATGCAAAAGAAACAAAAAATCTACTAGGTTATAGAACTTATCTATACTACATCTTTTAGAATAGTATTTAACCCCTGCAAAAACAATTACAAATAGTAGGTTAAACTTTACAAAAAAAATAAAGTTTTTGAAAACCACGGTAGAATCTGATATAATACTAAACGAATATATATTGCCAATGAACCAAGAAATAACTAAGAAGCTATATGTAATTAACACTCTACTTTTTCTAACACTACTAAAAACATATAGTCCAAACAAAAAAACGATTACTCCTTTAACTAAAGAGACAACAAAGTGATTACCCAATTCCAATTCATAAATAAAAAATGCTGAAACATCAGCAATTACCCAGACGATAAACGCTATTTCAAACCATAAGTGTCTTATGTCATTTAAGAAAGTTTGTTTTCTAATCATCTAAAGCAAACTTGGGTATTTATTCCGAACCAAATTATTATAAATAATTCTTAACCTATACTTAAGGTTAAATCCTGCCATCCATAATTCAGGTTGAAAAAGCAGTTTTAATTTACCTTGAAAGTTTAACGGCCTGGAAATAAGAATTGAATATTGCAGTAAATTTAAGCGCTCAAGTAGCTGCTTATTATCAGGTGAACTCTTAAGAAGTTGCTTCCTAATCATCCTGTATTTAGAAATATTAAACACTCGTGTACTACAGAATTCTTCAACAACTTCATTAATTTCATCAGACTTAATTAAGTAAGTGATAATTTTCTTCCTTTCCCTAACAGCAATCGCAAGTTGTTCCTCTTGCCTTCCCCTACTAATTTGCTTCTCTGATGAGCGGTACTTTAATAGTACTTTTGGTATGTTGGCAATTTTCGCAACCGTACTCAACATAAACCAAAAGTTGTAATCTTGGGCAAATCTCAGATCTTCGTTATATCGAATATTAAACTTATCCAATATTGATTTGCGCATAATAGCACTAGGATGAACGATTGGACTACCCACCAAAAGATAATTCACCGTTTGGTTAGATTTTGTTCTAAACTCGTTTATTACTTTTTCATTATCACCAAATAACTTTACATAACTTCCACACGCTGCAACATCACTATGAGCATCCATATAAGTAACTTGCTCCGTAAGTCTATTTGGTAGCGCAATATCGTCTGCATCCATGCGCGCAATATACTGCCCTTGAGCCAAGTCAAGTCCTTTATTCAAGCTCTTAGTGAGACCAATATTATGAGCATTTTCTATTATTTTTATCCTCCTATCCTTCTTTGCATATTCTGCTAGAAGAACTATATTTTCTTTCCTATCCGGCTTGTCATTAATAATTAAAAACTCATAATTTTTAAATGTTTGAAATAAAATAGACTCAATTGCTTCAGAAACCCATTCAATTGGCTCATTATAAATCGACATTAAAACCGATATCTTTGGTTTTAAATCATGCCTATACATACCTTCCTCCTTCCATTATCCAAAATATCAATTTGAAACCTATCTATCTGTTTAGATACACTCGGATGAAAATCACATCTTCGATCTATTGAGTAAAAGGCCGGATGTCTTTTAGTACAAATTAACTTTCTATTTTTTGTTTCAACATCTAGCGTATATAGTTCCTGTTGCAAAAACTTATTAGGGTACGTATCAGTAAGAATAACATTATGAGTAAGAAACGTTGGATGTCCATCTTGGTTAGTGCTAACTTTTAGAATAAGCTTCCTATCAATAATACTAAACATGTAGTACCCTGCAACATCATCAACTATTCCCCAAAAAACGAATTCAACATCATCCCTCCAACTACAATGGCTAATTACCTCATTTTCAAGCAACAACTCAATACTTTTCTCTTTTAAACAATATCCAAAAAGGTTGTCAATCCTTCGCCCTTCCTCATAAAAGCGAAATAAAAAAATAAAGTAATCTCCTGTAGTATTAATCAAAAAGTGATTAATATGTGCTCTCCGCGAAGTCTGGTATTCGTTTTTTAATTGATGAAAACAATCATCAATCGAAAATAAAACTTCAGCTTCACCTGTGTTGGTATCGTAAAATATTAAGTCTTTCCTTCTATTACTTAAATATTGGCATTTATATCCATATTCACTACCTACATCAGTTAAATGACAATAATCGATAGACAATATAAATTGATCTTTAAAAAAAGTCTGAACAGGGTAGGGAATGATCCTTTCCTCTAAAGTTTTGACATTTTTTATAATCGACACATACGAGTCTGATTCCTCTGAATATCGATTATAAATTAATTCATCTTCAGCAAACCAGGTTAACCGTGCTCCTTGTTGATAATTCCAGGCAGAAGTACTATCAATTACAAAAAACTCCTTTTTTTCAATATTTATTACAAGAATATCAACAACATCACAATCAATATTGCGACCATGTACACATAAGAATTTTGAACAATGAGAGAATGGACTTACATCATAATACCCACAAAACAAATCATAGTAATCACCCAATGAAAGGATAGAATTATCACAATTTGTGACAAGAGGAGTAACTTTACTGAGTAATAATTTTAAAATCGTCTTTAACATTTCTAATTTTAATAAAAAACAAAACTTGTTGAAGCACAATATTCAAGCTATGAACAAGAAGAGTAACCCAAAAAACAGCAATAAAGCCAAAAACTTGGATCCCCAAATAGTCGAGAACAACATTTAAAATACCAAAGAACAATGTAGTTAGTGAGATTATTTTTGCAAATCCAAGAGGTGTAATAATTGCTGTTGTCATAAAGACTCCAACTAATTTCAAAGGAATAATTAATGATAAAATCAACAATATTAAATCAAATTGTTGTGTACTATATTCAGGATAAAAATAGGTAATAAAAAAAGTTGCACCATAATAGAGCAAAAATGAAAATAAAATACCAACCAACAACAATCCTACCAATAATCGACGATACAAAAAATAAACATATTCTAATCCTCTATTTTGCTTCAACTTTATAAAATATACACTCGCAACTTGGGCGACTAAAACAATAGGCATAATACAAACCTCAAAAATTCTTGTGATAAGCTCATATTGAGATATTTCAACATCATATCCAAAAAAATCTAAAAATAATATATCAACTCTGGTATATAAGAAAAAAGCAATTGAACCAACACCTACAACCAATGCATAACCAATAACATTTTTTGCTATCGCAATACTAAATCCCTTAAACTTAAATGGTCTAAAATACAGATAAAACACAAAAATAAAGGTATAATATACAGAATAACTAATCAATACCCCGATCACCTTAAACTCTTTAATTAAATAATAAAAAATCAAGATTGAAAATATTGAAACTACTAAAGAAATAACTCCAACAACTTTTATTCTCTTTAACCCAAGAAATATACCATCCAAGATACTAACCAACGGATTTAGCAATACATAAACAAACGATATAACAATGATCTCAATTGAATAATTAGTCAAACCATAAAACAAAAACGTTCCAACAATTGAAACAAACAATGCAAATAAACTAACCGAACTAAAAATATGGCCCACATTAGCATTACCATTTACACTATCCTCCGCAGTATATCTCAAAGCTGAAGATGATAATCCAAAATTTGAAAAGAGATTAACTATGGATAAGTATGTTAAATAAACAACAATCTCACTATAGGCCTGCGGTAAAAGAACTTTGGCACTATAAAAATTAATAAATAAGGGGACAATACTTTTACAAACAAACTGAACTATCCTCCAAAAATAATTAAACAAAAATTCTCTATCCCAATTAAAGTGCATAATTTATCTGCTTAATCCATAAAACAAATCTATAAATCCCCTTGGTTATAGGAACCTCGTTACCTACCTCAATACAACGTCTTAATGCAGTAATATCTGCAAAAGTCTTCTTCACATCCCCTGACTGCATGGGATACATTTTTTTTACTGCTTCAATACCCAATGCCTTTTCAAGTTCTGAGATAAAATCCAGCAATTTAACAGGTCTTGAATTACCAATATTGAACAGCCTATAATAAGGTAATTCCTCACTTACATCAGGTATTTGATCGACTATTTTCGCCACTCCATTAACTATGTCGTCGATATAGGTAAAATCTCTCTCCATATCCCCATTATTAAAAACCTTTATGGGCTCACCTTCCATAATCGCTTTGGCAAAAAGCATAGGCGCCATATCCGGCCGTCCCCATGGCCCATAAACAGTAAAAAAACGCAAACCTGTGGTGGGCAATTGGTACAAATGGCTATAGGTATGAGCCATCAATTCATTACTCTTTTTTGTGGCTGCATAAAGACTAACCGGGTGATCCACGCGATCGTCTTCAGAGAAAGGAACCTTTGTGTTATTCCCATAGACAGATGAACTCGAAGCATAGACTAGATGCTCTATTTTATGGTGGCGGCAACACTCCAAAATATTAACAAACCCAACCAGATTGGATTGCACATAAGCATGGGGGTTTTCAATTGAATACCTTACTCCAGCCTGCGCTGCCAGGTGGATCACTTTATCAAATTTTTGCGAGGTAAAAAGCCCATTCAGTTCATCAAGGTCCACTATATCCGACTTCACAAATCGGAATGCATTATATTTTTCACTTTCTACAAGAACATGATCAACTTCTTGGTTACGATCAATACCAAGTTCCTTCAAGCGGGCATACTTAAGGTTAACATCATAATAATCGTTGACATTATCCAAACCAATAACTTCATCACCTCGCTCAAGCAATGCTCTTGCGACATGAAACCCAATAAAACCGGCGGCACCAGTTACCAGTATTTTTTGTTTTTTTTCCACGTTTTATTCTAAATTAATGCGAAATATCTGAACTAATCTCTTCCAAGATTAAATGTTGAGAACCCAATTAATCTTAGTCTATTTTCATCAATAATATTCCGCCCATCAAACAAAAAAGCGGGTTTCTTCATCCTCTCATAAACTACATCCCATTCATAGTGTTCAAACTCGTTCCATTCAGTTAAAATGGCTACCGCGTGGGCATCTTGCATGGCCTGATAGGGATCAGTCACCACTGTCACTAACCGTCGATTATCCGTTTCAGAACGAGAATTCAAATAATCCAAATCGGCATAGACCTGCTCGGCTTTCACCTTGGGATCGTAAACAAACAATTGGGCTTGCTCATTCAGCAAATAATCGGCAACATAAATGGCGGCACTCTCACGGGTATCGTTGGTATCCTTTTTAAAGGCCCATCCCAAGATGGCAATCTTCTTGCCAGAAACGGTATTGAAAAGCGTTTTAACAATCTTTTCAGCAAATCGGCGTTTTTGATAGTCGTTCATCTTGATCACCTGTTCCCAATAATCGGCCACCTCATTTAATCCAAAACTTTGAGCAATATAGACCAGGTTTAAAATATCCTTTTGAAAGCATGAACCACCAAAACCCACCGAAGCCTTTAAAAATCTGGACCCAATACGGGAATCAGCACCAATTGCTCTGGCAATTTCATCCACATTGGCTCCGGTCTTTTCGCACAGCGCCGATATGGAATTGATGGACGAGACCCGCTGTGCTAAAAAAGCGTTGGCTGTCAACTTTGATAACTCGGATGACCAGACATTGGTGGTGATAATCCGCTCTCTAGGTAACCAATGAGCATAAATATCCACCAAAGCTTGAATCGCATTTTGGCCATCTTTATCTTGACCACCTCCAATTAATACTCGATCGGCATTTTGCAAATCTGTAATTGCTGTTCCTTCGGCTAAAAACTCAGGATTGGATAATATTTGAAACTTAATACCATTTCCTTCGGCCTTAAGTATAGTGTTGATTGCTTCTGCCGTTCTAACAGGCAAGGTTGATTTCTCAACCACAATCTTATCCGATTTAGAAACTTTGGCAATTTGCCTGGCACACAACTCCACATATTTTAAATCCGCCGCCATGCCTTTCCCAACACCATAAGTTTTGGTGGGGGTATTGACAGAGATAAAGACCATTTCAGCTTGTTCAATGGCAGAATCCACATCAGTGGAAAAAAACAAGTTTCGACCCCGTGCCTCGCTCACCACCTCTCTGAGACCAGGTTCGTAGATGGGCAAATTATCGAGGTTGTCATCGTTCCATGCCGCAATTCGCTGAGCATTAACATCTACAACCGTTACTTTTATCTCCGGGCACTTTTGTGCAATTACTGCCATGGTTGGCCCACCCACATAGCCGGCGCCGATACAACAGATATTGCTTATTTTACTTGGAATGTTCATTATATAGCTATTCTTCAACTAGAATTATCTTATTCAAAACTGTACGTTAATTAAATTGAAATTTACGCAATACCAACCTCCCAAATATCAAGCCAACTCCCATAAAGCCTCCCAGAAAAACACTCATTATCAAAATTAGGATGCGTTTGGGCGCACTTTTCTTCTCGGGTACGGCTGCAGGTTCAATCACCTTCACCACCGGGGTCTCCTCCTGGAGTTTGATGCGGGCCTCTTCGAGCCGCTTGGCCAGGGCACTATACACATTGTAGGTAAGGTCGTACTCGCTCTGTAACCGTTGCTCGCGGGTTCGGGCCATGGCGGTCAGTTGCCCGTGGCTCTCATCGCGGAAGGCAGCCAAAGTTTTTTGAGCCTTCTCGAACCGCTGGAGAGCTTCCTCCATGCTGCCACGCACAAACTCCAGATCCTCACGAGCCTTTTGGGTACGGTAGTCCTTGATGTAGGCCACCAACAATTCGGTGGCCTCATTGGCCACATCGGCCACTAAAACAGCTTCTGGCATCGTGGCGGTGATGGTAATCATCCCGGTTTTCTTGTCCATCTCCACACTGAGCCGCTCCTTGAGATTTTCAATGACCTTCCACTCCTCCTTTGTAAACTGAACCCAAGACTTGCCCTCCTCCATGACAGGTGGCTCTTGGCTCTTCAATGCACCCAATATGGTAAATGGCAACTGAATGGTGTATTTTTTTAATTGCGACAAGAAGAGGCTCTTCTGGTATTCCGCAAAATATTCGTAAAGCGAAATGGTATCATTGGGTCCCTCCATGTATGTGGTGTAGTGCAACAAGGAGTCCATAAATGGCAAGCTCTTCATGATCTCGGGATAGTATTCCGGTGGGATCCCTTCCGACAAGTCACCAGCCTGCCCCAGGCCGCCTAACCCAAACTGGGAGGCGAGGCTGCCCAAGCTACCCAATCCCGACTGCTTGGAGGATTCGGGTACGAGCTTCACGGTGGTGGTATATTCCTTTGGACTCAGCAAAGCAATGACCAATCCAAATATAAAAAAAACGGCGATGGATTTGATGATCACTCGGCGGCCATCCCAAATGAAACGGAACAGCGCCACCAAGTCTATTTCATCGTCTTTGATTATTTGCGGAGACCCTTTTCCCGCTTGACGGACTTCTTCCTCTTCTGAAACTGCCATATTAAATGTTGCCTTAAAATCTAAAACTTCAATTATACCCCCTTGGGGGGTTGGGGGTAAAAAATACTTAATCACATATCACCTACAACCTTGTGATGGCGGTCACCACAATGGCGGCCATGGAGACAACAGCCGAAAGAATGGAGATCCGTTCCCCTGCGTTCAACCGTTCCCGTTGCTCTTTCTCGGGGATGATGATTTCGGCGCCACGCTCCACATCGGGATAACGGCTAAAACAAAGGAACCGTTTGCTGGCCGCCACATCGCCATTGGCATAAACCACATAACCTTTGTTCTTCCTGGCATTGTTGGCCAACCCACCTGCACGGCTAATATAGTGTTTAAAACCCTTGCCATCCTTGAAACGCACTTCAGTGTTGCGTAAAACGGCACCACTAACTTTCACCGTCTGCAGCTCCTGAGGGATGCGGATGATGTCGTCGGGCATTAGAAACAGGTCTTCTGAAGAACCCGGGTTTTTCAAGATCCTAGCCAGGTCGATGCCAATGTAGGACTCTTTATTTTCCTCTAGCTTGATGATCTCACCCATATCGCCCTCGATGGCGGCTTCGGGGGTGGTCTTCCGCGATGGTTGACGAATCAGGACGGCACCTTGGATAAAGGCTTCGGCGGTAAGTCCGCCCGATCGTTTCACCAGGTCGGAGATCCTCTCCTCACGGCTTTTTAAAGTATAACTACCGGGATACATCACCTCGCCTTCGATGCGAATGCCCTTCTGCACTTGATAATCGGGTCGATGCCGAACATAAACCTGATCAAAAGGCATCAACACAAAGTTTCTGTCGTTTTGGTTCAAACTGAGGTCGCGCGGTACTTCCATCACAAAACTCTCAGCCAAATCTTTGCCCCTTCGGTCGGGTGCGGCTTCACCAACAATGCGCCTGTAGATCTCGATGCGGGCTTCAGAAGCACTCTCCTTGAACCCTTGAGCATTTAACAACAGATCGCCCAAAGTCATGCCCTCGCGGTACTCAAAACTTCCGCCATGCTGCACGGCTCCTGAGATGGAAACCGAAAAATCTTCGCGCATTTCCTGAATGGTCTTGATCTCGATGTGATCCTCATTCTTAAGCACAATATCGTACAATTCGGGGTGCGTCAGCACCTCCTTCACATTGAATGGCACGATGGTAAATTCATAATTATCTTTCAACCGGTTGATCACCGCACGGCTCATAAAGGCGTTGGGCTTCACCCCTTCGGCTTTAAGGATCAGATCGTGCAAGGTCATGCTGTCGGTCAGCTCATACTCACCGGGGCGCCACACAGCACCCGACACCACCACGCGGTTGGCATAGCGGTCGAGGATCCTGTCAATCACCAAGCTGTCACCAGTTTTAAATGAGAGACGCTCCAGTTGGTCTGCTTTCACCGTTAATATCTCCCTTTCCGAGTCGGTATTACGGTAGACCTTCATCTGTCGGGTATAGGCATAATCGGTGTATTTCCCTGCAAAGTCAATCAAATTAACCGCACTCTCGTCTTCCTTAATTTCATAGAGGCCAGGACGCTTGATTTCCCCATTGATGGCCACCCGTCGCTCGTAAGGGTTCACCTTGATCAAATCCTGATCCTGCAAGCGGATATTGCCCGATTGATCGGCCTTGATCAACAAATCGTATAGGTCGAAGTTGGCGACTTTAGAGCCACTCCTGATAATTTCGATGTTACGGTAGGAACCGATCTGGTTGGGTCCGCCAGCCTTGTACAAAACATTGAAAACAGTAGCCAACGAAGAGACCGTATAATTCCCGGGAGTTTGCACTTCACCGATCAGAGTCACCTGGATGCTCCTAACGCGCCCAAGGCTAACGCGGGCAAAAGTTCTTTGATCGGATCCATCCGAATCCAAACCTTGGTATAGAGTTTTTAGCTTTTGCAGTATTCGACGGCTGGCTTCTTCAATGGTTAACCCCTGAACATAAACCGGCCCCAAATTGGCAATCACCACCGTACCTTCGGTACCCACTTCCAATTGGTACACATTGGTGGCAGCACCCCAGATATCCACAATCAGCTCATCGCCTGCGCCCAAAACATAATTGACCGGTGTGGGCACATGCATGGAGGGCTCAAAATTCAGTCCTTCCCGACTAAATAGTGAAGATCCAAAAATAGGTGACGGCAGGGTGTCGGATTTCCTGATTGCTTGATCCTTAACAGGAAGAGGGGTTGGTTCTTGCCTACTGCGGTCAACAGAAGTTATAGTTTCTTGTCCCGAAGATTCCAAATCCCTTACCCGCTGCATCAAAACAGCAGCTTCGGATGCGGGTAAACCCCGTTGAGAAGCCATCTGCATCACCTCTTCTGCCGAAAGTCCCCGCTCCTTACCTTTAGCAATATAGGATTTCAATTGGTCGTCGGAGATGTTTTCCGACCGAACCTGTGACAGATCGTTGGCATTAAAAGCCCCACCCTGCGCATTGGCCATAAAACCGGTGGAGAGCAAACCACAAAAAACAAGAACACAAAAATGGAATAGGAATAACCCCTGTGATTTGGAAAACTTCAACATTACTGAGCTTAAAATATTTAATAAAAGAGAAAACGACATTATGTCATTCAAAGAACTTACATTCGCCTAAGCGGCGACAAATTTAATATAAATTCCTATCCGACAAAGCAAAATAGTCTTAACGGGTTGCAACAAAGTGCGAAAAAAGCTGGAGAGTTGAAGAGTTAAATAGTCCAATAGTCGCATAGTCGTTAAGTCTAAAAGTCAGGGAACTGACTCGTCCTAAAAAATCTTTACAGTTAATGGTTTATTTTATGTTGCATTCAATCATTCTGTAATGGGCAATGAGAGCCGGAAC
>JAFGSC010000262.1 GCA_016934875.1 Candidatus Atribacteria bacterium | reverse complement strand
AGCGGTTACCAATTACCGTTCTTTCCGTGATGAACATTCATTACTGAATTTTCAAGATTTGCTCTTAACAACTGCAAATCTTTTACGTGAAAATCCCGATATTCGTCAGTCTATTAAAAAGAAATATCAAACAATCCTGGTGGACGAATTTCAGGATACTGATCCAATCCAAGCAGAAATATTTTTTTATCTCACTGGTTTGGAAAATGAAGAAAAGGATTGGAGAAAGCTGGTACCCAGGGCAGGATCTTTATTTATTGTAGGTGATCCACAGCAATCAATCTATCATTTTCGAAGGGCTGATATCTCTGTCTATCATCAGGTAAAGAACATGATTCAAACAAATAAGGGAAGAATTGTCAGGCTTAATACCAACTTTCGTTCAGTCCATTCTATCGGAGAATATTTAAATCCTCTTTTTAATGATTTATTTTCTTCTCAGAAAAGTTCCTTTCAAGCAGAATATTCACCGATGAAGACGATTCGAGATGAAGGGGAAGGGTATTTTTCTGGTGTATATAAAATTGCCATTTCCAAGGAAAAAAATCAGTCAAATACGATTGCAAATGATGCAAGGGCAATTGCAGGTTTAATCAGGGATTGGGTGGATAGAAAGGTTCGAATTCTTCGCAGCGAAGAAGAATTAAATCAGGGAAAAACTTTAGAAGTACAGTATAGTGATTTTATGCTAATGCTGCGTTATAAAAAAGGGATGGAAATTTATGCGAGGATAATGGTTGAGTATGGAATCCCAATAACCGTTTCAGGCTATTCATCAATAAGTCAATCTCAAATTGTCCGTGAATTTCTAAAATTGTTACGCTTGTTAAGGGACCCGGAAAACCAAGTATTAATGGTCGCTGTACTGAGGGGAATGTTTTATGGTTTTTCTGACGATGACTTGTATCAATTTAAGGAATCTGGAGGAGAATTTACCTTATTTTCCAGTATTCCCGAGAGATTGAAAAAAGATGTAAAGCAAAGGTTTAAAGATGTTTTTGCACAATTAAAATTATATTATTCATGGTCATTGAAGTTATTGCCGATAAATGTTTTAGAAAAAATTTTGATTTCTTCTGGTCTTCACCCGTATGCCTGTATTAAGAACAAGGGGAGCAATCATTTGAACGAGCTGTATTTTATATTAGAATATTTAAAAAAATTAGAAATGGTTGATTTTTATACTTATCATGGATTGATTGAAAAGATGGAGAAGTTATACAAATCAGGCATTGAGGAGGAGTTTGACTTTATGGCAGAAGAAAATGTAGTTCGCATCATGAATTTACATAAAGCCAAGGGCTTAGAGGCTCCCATCGTTTTTTTAACCGTTTCTGAGCATAACAATAAACCGGATCCGAAATATTATATTGAACGTTTAGCTGGTATTCCCCAGGGATACTTCCTGGTGCAAAAAGAGCATGACTTTGGTAAAGGTAAAATTCTCGCTCAGCCCCTTCACTGGAAAGAATACTGTCGACTAGAAAATGATTATCTCAAAGCAGAAGAAATCCGACTTCTTTATGTCGCGGCTACCCGGGCAAGAAATGCATTGATTATCAGTGGCTTTGGCCAGAATTCCTCCCAGACACCGTGGGAACCACTATTAAAAAATATTCAATCTGAAATGATTTTAGATATTCCTGCAAAACATGTCTTTGAAAAAGTAGAAATTGCATATCCTTTCGAATTATTCAAGCAGCAAGAGCAAAAGATTGGTACTATGTATGAGATTGCAATGCGCTCAAGTTATGTTGAGCAAATTCCGTCGAGTGCAAAACAATTTGAAAAAAATGCAGATCGCTATGTTTTTCCCATTCAGGGAAATGGTAGAAATTGGGGAATCATAGTGCACAAAGTTTTAGAATATTTAGTCGATAAACAACCGGGAAAAGAGCTCCTTAGTCTTTATATCGATTCTGTTCTTGAAAAATACAATTTACCAGAATATCAGAAAAGTGGCTTGACTCAACTTGTTGAGAATTTTAAGGTAAGTCAATTATTTTATCGCATACAGAATTCATTGGCAAAGTATGTTGAAATGCCATTCTGTGTGAAGGTCGCTCCATCGGATACGCTTTATCAAGAATTAGTCCATGGTCAAAACCCTGAAGAAGAGATAAAATTTATGATCATGAAAGGAGTCATTGACCTTCTTTTTAAAGAAAGGGACGGTTGGGTGATTGTTGATTATAAAACTGGATTTGCGAAAAAAGAAAATCAAGACCAGGAAATAAACAGAGTTTATCAACACCAGATCAATATTTATGCTTCTATCTGGGAAAGAATGAGCGAAGAAAAGGTGAAGGAAAAAATTATTTATTATTTATAAGGCAATAATGTATCTTTGGAATTATCAATAAAAAATATTTTCCGAAAAGAGTTCTTATGATTGTACATTTTGAGACGAACGATAGAAAAATTATAGTTGATCTTTGGCATAAGAGCATGATAATATCATCATATTCTTTTTGTTGGTAGCTAGACTGAAATACTATGATAAAATTTAAAGATTTGAGGTACAAATTTAATGATGAAAAAAAGTTTTTTGTTTATCGTTTTTCTCATTATCATCATTTTTATAGGAGCAGGTTTTCTACTCAGTAATGT
>JAFGSC010000261.1 GCA_016934875.1 Candidatus Atribacteria bacterium | reverse complement strand
GCAGCCAATAGCGCAATTATAGGAGGATTTACTATTCCTATGATGAAACGAGTTGGCTACAAACCGGAGTTTGCAGCGGCAACTGAGGCTGTAGCAGGTACCGGTGGTCAAATTATGCCCCCGATCATGGGTGCAGGTGCCTTTATTATTGCCGAAAGATTATCAGTTCCTTATATTGACGTAGCTATCGCTGCTTTTATACCCGCTGTTATCTATTTTATAGGTATTTTTGCAACAATTCATTTTCGTTCCTTAAAAAGAAATCTCAGGGGTCTGAAAGATAGTGAAATGCCAGATATTAAAAAGGGTCTGACATTCCATAACATTGTGCATTTAATCGTTCCAACAATCGTTTTAGTTTATTTCATAGCCAAAGGGTATACTGTGGCTAAAGCAGGCGTATATGCTATCATTTTAGCTTTTGCTTTATATGTATTCAAAGATTTTAAAAGTGAAAACATTAAAACTAGTTTACATGATATCTTAGGTGCTTTGGTAAAAGCCGGGAAAGGACTAGTTTTAATAGCCCTTTTAGGAGGTTGTGCCGATATTATTATCGGGATGATTTCCTTAACCGGATTAGGGGTTAAATTAAGTTCGGCTATTTACTCGTTAAGTGGAGGGCACTTAATTTTAGCACTATTTTTCACCATGGTTGTCACGATTATTCTTGGTATGGGATTACCGACCACGGCCTCTTATATCTTAGCTTCCTCAGTTACAGTACCGGCTTTAGTAGAATTTAACCTTTTACCTATGTCTGCGCATATGTTTGTTTTTTATTTCGCCGCTATCTCGGCAATTACCCCTCCTGTGTGTGCTGCAGTATTTATCACATCCGGCATTGCAGAATCTAATTGGTTTAAAACGGGCCTGGTATCCGTAGGTATGGGAATTTCTGCATTTATTGTTCCATTTATTTTTGTTTATGCTAATGGACTGCTGATGGTTGGTTCGTGGTATTCAATTTTATTTCTAACATTAACTACAATCATGGGTACAATCCTGTTAGCCGGGGGATTAATGGGAAATCTGTTTATCGATATCAATAATATTACCAGAATTGCTTTTATTTTAAGTGGAATTTTAATCATGATACCAGATGATACTACCAGATTATTGGGTATTGTCATTAGCGGGGTATTTCTTACTTATAGTATAAAGAAATTTCAGAAAAGCCGAAGATTACAGGGTGTATCTGAAATCAACTGAATATAATGGGGGTGATTGAATAGCTATAGCTAAAAAGAATTATTTGATTTTAGTAGTCTTATTTTAATAAAAATGGAGGTGTTTTTGGTGATTTTTCAAAAAATAATGCAAAAAAAGACGATTTATACTTTCAGTACCATTGTGTTCATACTATTATTGGCTGTTTCTTTTAGTTCCACTTCTTTGGCAATATCAAATAAGATTTTTCTAAATGTGGGAACTACAAACCAAACGTCAAGCGCCTATGGATACTATGTGCAGACTTTAAAAGTTTTTGATAAGTATGCTCCGGATCTTAAACCTACGATCATTGAAACTGGCGCAGCTGTTGATAATACCAATCGATTAGCCAGAAAAGAGATCGATATTGGTTTAGCACCGGATGAGATAAAATATCAGGCATTTCATGGAATGGGAAAATGGGAAGGAAATCCCCTTCCTAATCTCAGAAATATGTTGTCATGGACTAAAAATTTACAGCCTTATGTTGTGTTTGCAGATTCGGATATAGAGACTGTATATGATTTAGACGGAAGAACCTTTTGTTGTGGTGCTAGAGGTAGTGCATGCGAGGCTACCTGTGAAATGATTTTTGACTTTCTGGATATTCATCCAAAATATTTTAGAGGAAGTTTAGCAGATGCAACAAATGCCATGAAAGACCGAAGCCTTGAAGGAGTATTAAAAACCAGTAGCGGTAATAAACCGGATGCTTCTTTTATTGAGCTCCAGACATACCTAAAATTAAGACCAATCAATTGGCCGGTTGAATTATTAGAAAAAGTAAAAGAAAAATATCCATTTCTTCCAACCGGTGTAATTCCAGCAGGTACTTTTAATGGACAGACTGAAGAAGTAAATTCATGGTCAGTTGTAATGGGTGATTTTTGTACTACAGACTTAAGTGAAGATGTAGTCTATCAATGGGTTAAAGCCTGCTTTGCAGGTCAAGATATGTTGGCACAAGTTTATGCTGCAGCCGGTGAGACAGATTGGGTTGAGGCGACTTTGGGCTCACTAATCCCCTTGCATGCTGGAACCATAAAGTATTTCAGAGAAATTGGTGTTGAAGTTCCGGAAGAACTTATACCACCCGAAGCAAAATAGAAATAATATTTAGATATTGTAATTAGGATAATAAGAAAGCTATGTTCAACGGTTATAGGTAGTCCCAAAATACTATAATAGTTTGAATGTAGCTTTTTTATTAACCAAGTGGAAATATTTTTATAAAATTTGTTTTAATATATTTCAGGCTCAGAAGTTATCTTAAAACTCAACCCCTTATTACTTCTTCCCTAAAAAATCGAGCAGGTAACGGTTAAAGATCTCGGGGTGAGTCTCCATGGGACAATGCTTGGCTTCATAAATCAGCAACAATTCTGAATTGGGTATTTTTTGCGTCATCTTTTCACCTGTACTGACCGGAACCCATTCATCTTCACTTCCCCACAGGCATAAAACAGGAACCTTTAATTCATCCAGATTATCCAATAAATCGCTATCGGAAGGATACTTTCTCAGCAAGCTACTCAGGGTTAAGTAAGTATATTCCAGTTGTAGCGGCCGGTAATAACCTTCTAATTCTTCGGGAGTCGGTTCTCGTCCATAGGCTGAAGTTAGCAATGATTTCATTCTCTTTTT
>JAFGSC010000260.1 GCA_016934875.1 Candidatus Atribacteria bacterium | reverse complement strand
CATAGTCTCATTTAATTTGTTACTTGTACTGGATAAGTAGATATCCAATAATCCTGAAACCATGTCCCGGAGTGTTTCTACGGTTTCAATGACTTGGATGGTATGATCATAGATATCCCGCAAAAATGGCTTTATGTTTTTTTGAATTAGCTTGGATTCTTCCTTTTCTAATTGGTTAATGACTTCTCTGAGTGGCCAGACAGCATTCTTTAGAAAAATTAAATTTCTTTTGCTTTGATGAATGGTTTTTAAGTTTTTTGGAGAAGGTTCACTTATAAGGGTGTCCTCTAACAGCTCTGTTTGATCACTTATTTTTTCTAATGCGATAAAATAATGATCCACGATAGAATCAAGCAAGGCATAGAGAAGATAGTCAGCGCCGCTTTTTCTGATTCTCCCGGTCTTATTCTTTATTCTTTTTCTGATAGGATCAAAAACATCGCCTTCTTTTTCTTGAAAAGAAAAAACAATATGATCCGTGATGAGCAGGCTAACATGCTCAATGATAATTTCCTTTTCGGTTTCATTGCAATAGATCATTTTTAGCGCAATATAGATATAATCAGGGAAGTATTCAATCTTTGGTCTCTGAGCTGTATTCATAATATTTTCTAAAGTTAAGGGATGGATATTAAAGAATTGGCCTATTTTCTCAATGAGTTCGGCTTGATGAATCCCATCAATATTAATCCAGGTTGTTGTTCTTTCTTTTTCCCTATAGGAAAGGCATTCTTCGACTGAATCCAAAGATTTTTCCTCTAAATGATCATCTGAATAGGAGATGACCGAAATTTCGGGTTTTTCCATCAGCCTTTCCCCGATGTGAATCAAAGCCCCCGGTGTTAATCCAGCGGAGTGACTCCTTTTTTTAAAGAATTTTGGCAAAACGTGACCTCCCACAATAATCATTATTGATCAATAAGCTATTCGCTTTCGTATTTATTTTTATCGGTAATATCATTCTGGGTTTCCTTGGCGTCTTTCTTCTGGCTGGAGGTGAGGCGTATTCGTTTAAAACGCGATAAAGTATTAAACAAGAGACTCACAACCAAACCAGCGCTGAATGCGATGATCAGAATGAATGCCAAGGAACTATCTGCTTTCCAAATGAGAAAGCTGACTGTAATGGGTACGGCATTCTGTAATGCAAAGACAACGGCTAATACTGCAATCAAAACTGCAATCAAGAGATAGATCAAGATTACCTCCTTTATACTGGTAATAGCATACTCTAATCTTTCTAAAGGATTCTAAATATTTTTTATTTGTTAGCATAATATTTATCAAAAAAACCTAAACGAACTGAGATAAAATTAAAAATTTCATTTGGTATATCTACTTTGCAATATTTTTCAAAACCTGTAAATCCGGGAGCTGAATTAGCCTCGCATACCTTAAAATGGTCTCCGTCAAAAAGCAAATCAATACCGGCGATATCAAGGCCTAATATTTTTGCACTTTCAATGGCTAGCCATTCGATTTCTGAATTCATGGTGAGGCATTTTCCATAGCCACCCTTAGAAATGTTTGCTCTAAACTCACCTTCTTGGGCAATTCTTTGCATAGCTCCGACCGCACGACCCCCGATCACAATAACTCTGAGGTCACGACCTTCACTGCTTTGGATGAATTCCTGAATGATAATATTCATATTGGTTTTGGTAGCATTTAGCAATTGCATTAAACCGATGAATTCATCTTTGTTTTTACTTAAGTAAACACCACTGCCCTGTGATCCTGAAAGTGTTTTCACAATCACCGGGAATCCTAAATTTTCTTCTATCATATCAGCGTTGATTGGAAATTTTACCAGCAAAGTTCGAGGAATGGGAAGGTTATTAGAGGCTAGTATTTGCTGGGTAAACAATTTATCTTTGACAGTTTCAATACTTTGAGCAGAATTAAAGGTTGGAACCCTCATTCTTTCCATATGCCGAATAATGGCTAAGGAGTAATAGGTCGTACTGGCACCTGTTCTAGGAAGAAAGAAATCAGGTAAAGATGTTTGTTTGTCATCAACTAAAATCGTATCCTGGGTTTCTCGAATCACCATTAAGTCAAAATGATGAGGTTCAAATACTTTGATTTCGATATCATTTTTTTTTGCTGTTTCTAGAAAGCGCTCAATTTCTTTCTGTTCACTCTGTAAAGCTTCATCATTGTAGTCAAAAAGGATCCATCCTTTCATTGATACCCCCTATTGGTCTTATAATAATTTAATTGTTGTTCATTCTAGGTAAAAAAAGAGTCTGTGTAGGATAGGCGAATTCAATTCCTTCTTTTTCAAATTCCCCTTTCAACTTTAGGTTTATTTCTTGCTGAATATTCATGTACTGGTTGTAATCTTTACTATTGACATAATACACGGTTTCAAAATCAAGGCTAGAATCTTTAAAGGCTGAGAAATGAACACGATCCAACGTTGCATCAGTTATCTGACTGATGATCCCGCTGACAATATTAGGTATCTCTTTTAATTTCTCCAGCTCTGTCTGGTAAGTCACTCCAAAATGAAAAGATACACGTCTCTTTTTCATACGCTTATAATTACGTAAACGTGAATTGACCAGGTCAGTATTCGAGAAGATAATTTCTTCTCCGCCTAGACTTCTGATTCTTGTTGTTTTGATTCCAATGTTTTCTATAGTTCCTGAAAAGCTATCAATGGTCAAGAAATCGCCGATTTCAAAAGGCCGATCAAAAAAGATAATAAAATAGCTAAATAAATCTCCTAAAATATTTTGAGAGGCTAGGGCAATGGCTATTCCACCGATTCCTAGACCAGCCAATAATGCGGATACTTGTATTCCTAGGTTATCCAAAAGGACAATTAAAGCGATAGACCATACAATAATTTTCAAAAAAGTTTCAATACCGCGCATCGCAGTAATTCGCGTTGAATTTTTTTCTTTTTTAATCCAATAGGTTTCCAGCAAATATGAAAATATGGAAAGTATAAAGCGAACTCCAAAGAAGATAATGAGAGCAATGATAAAGATATCAACAAATTTTTCCAGGCTAGCAGGTATCTTCAGTTGATGAAAGCCTAAGTAGAAAGATCCGAAATAAAGCAAAGTAATGAATGGCTTAATTTTGTTTTGAAAATTAAGCACAAAGCGATCGTCAATCAGCTTTGATTTTTTCCGGGAGATCGATTTTAATATTTTTATTAACAGATTGTTTAAAACTGTAATAATAATCAATAAAATCAAAAAAATTGAAATAGCAATAATGTAATCAAGGACTCTGTTGTGAAAGTAAACTTGCTGTAAAAAATCATTCATCATTTTGTTTTTTCCTTTGATCCATATTGATTTTTTTGGTCAACCATTT
>JAFGSC010000259.1 GCA_016934875.1 Candidatus Atribacteria bacterium | reverse complement strand
GAAGATCTGCCTTTACCAAAGGCTGCGAGTTTATATGCCTCTGGCATTGATCTTTATTCCGCAGAAAAGAATGCTATAGAAATTGGACCAGGCGAGAGAAAATTAATATCTAGTGGTATTAAGATATCTCTTCCGATAGGCTTTGAAGCTCAAGTAAGACCAAGGAGTGGTTTAGCTCATCGTTATGGGATTACCGTACTCAATTCACCCGGAACTATTGATTCTGACTATCGTGGGTTAATCAAAATTATTTTAATCAATCATAGCAAAGAAAATTTTTTGGTTAAACGAGGAGATCGTATAGCACAATTGGTCATTCAAAAAATATTTTTCCCTGTGTTTGTAGAAACAGAAGGATTAGATACTACAAAACGTGGTGAGGGTGGTTTTGGCCATACCGGGATAGAATCGAAAGAAAACAACCAATAAAAACTAGATAATTCCTTCAAAGGATAACACTAAAAAACCGATGTACTATATATTTTTGGGTTTAGTTCAAGGTTTGACCGAATTTTTACCAGTGAGCAGTTCCGGACATCTCGTCATCAGTCAGTATCTTTTGGATATAGCAATACCTGGTGTTGCCTTTGAAACATTACTGCATATGGGGACCTTATTTGCAGTAATTGTGCTGTTCCGCAAAAAAATTATTCATCTTATCGATTCTTTTATTCAAAGCATTAGAGTAATCAATAAACCAAAAGAATTTAAGGAGTATATCCAGACTAATCTTGATGCTAAATTCAGTTGGTTATTGTTGATTAGCACAATTCCTGGTGCATTGATTGGATATTATTTCCAGAAATTCTTTGAGGAACTATTTAATAACCCCATTCTAACTTCAATTATGCTGATTTTTACCGGAACATGTCTCTTCTTGACGGATAAATTTTTAATATTGGGCAATAAGAACATAGAGAAAATGAATTTTAGAGATGCTGTTTTAATAGGTTTCGCACAAGCATTTGCCATTATTCCAGGAATTTCCCGCTCAGGCTTTACCATCATGATGGGAATACAAAGAAAGCTTGATCGAAAGCTTGCGGCTCAATACTCTTTTATTTTGTCCATTCCCATTATTCTTGGAGCTTCTGTATATAAAATGCCAGAAATCTATAGAATTCATATTCCATTTGTTTACCTGATTGGATCGTTCTTTATTGCTTTTTTATCAGGGTACTGGGCAATGATTATTTTTACCAAAATGTTAACAAATTTTAAATTGCATTTATTTAGCTATTACTTGTGGTTTATTGGTGGTATTTTTTTGATCTTTAATTTGATAGAATTATAAGAGATTGGAAACCGTATGGTGAAAAAAAACAATGTTCAGCATTCTTTAATAAGAAAAATCATTGGAGTTTTGCTGATCATCAGCGCTTTGTATTCACTTATTTCTTTTTTAATTCCAATAAACAATTTATCTTTTTTTATTGAAATCATGAATTATTTAAACTCAATATTTGGCTTTGGAAGGTATTTTTTATTAATTTTAATAGGTTTAGTAGGATTGATTCTTTTACTGGGTGTTCATTATCCTAACTTATATAATAAAGTCTTTGGTATTACTGCTATTTTACTGATTATACTTCCGTTTATTCACCTTAAGTTAATTTTCATCGATGATGCATATCCACTGGCGAAAACTGGAGTAGGCGGAGGCTTATATGGCCACTACATGGCGAATTACCTTTACAACTATTTTGGTTTAACAGGTTCATACCTTTTTTTAGTTGCTATGGGGCTCATTGCTATATTGTTCATCACAGAAGCCTCATTTTTTTATTTATTCAATGTTATTTTTAAAAAAATAGTTTCAATATTTTCTTCAATAATGTTGAATATAAGGGCAAAACCAGAGAAATCACAAAAACGATTCAAAAGCATGAACCTAAATGGTTCTTCTGAAAATCAAAATGAAATGAATACCAGAAAGGTTGAACCTATTTTTAAGAAAAGCACTGTCGTAAAAAGTCAACAAAATGTGGATAAAGTTACAACCGTAGGTGTGCAAGAAAAAATCAACTTTGGATCTCAAAATCATACCAGTGAACAAAATAAATCCTATATTATCCCACCGATTGAAATATTAAATGAAGTAAAGAAAGAACAAAAAACTAAAGGATTGGAAAAAATAAAGAGCAATATGGAATTGCTGCAGCAAACGCTGGATAACTTTGGCATCCAAGGTGAAGTGGTTGGTGCAACAAAAGGTCCAACAGTCACAAGATATGAAATACAGCCTGCACCAGGGGTAAAAGTTTCAAAAATAACAAATCTTAGCAATGATATTGCCTTGGCCTTTGCTTCACCATCAGTAAGAATAGAAGCACCAATTCCCGGAAAAAATGCCATAGGTATTGAAGTACCTAATAAAGATAAGGATACTGTACTCTTAAGAGAAGTCATTGAATCAAAAGAGTATCAAAATAATTCCCTTATTTTGCCTATAGCCCTAGGTAAAGATATAGGTGGGAAAACCATTATTGCTGATTTAGTAGATTTACCCCATTTATTAATTGCTGGATCCACTGGTTCAGGCAAAAGCGTTTGTCTAAATTCGATTATTATCAGCCTTATTTACCGCTTTGGTCCCGATATGGTTAAATTTGTTATGGTTGATCCAAAAAGAGTCGAACTCAACATATTTAATGGTATACCTCATTTGATTATGCCTATTGTTACAAATACCAAAAAAGTCGATAAAGTTCTCAGTTGGGCACTATCAGAAATGGAAAGCCGTTTTAAAATATTTGCAGAGGTAGGCGTTCGAAATCTTAAAGGATATCATGATTATATTAAGAGTATCAGGTCAGATGATAAATCCCTGCCTTATATTGTAATCATTATTGATGAATTAGCAGACCTCATGCTGTCTTCCCCGGTAAAGGTGGAAGAATCCCTTTGCAGGTTAGCCCAGATGACTCGTGCAACCGGCATACATCTTATTATTGCTACCCAGAGACCCTCAGTGGACATCATTACCGGTTCAATAAAAATAAATTTTCCATCAAGGATTGCCTTTGCTGTATCAACACAAGTTGACTCAAGAACAATACTAGATGTCAATGGTGCAGAAAAATTATTGGGAAATGGAGATATGCTATTTTCTCCCATTAACGCTTCCAAACCAATAAGAGCCCAAGGTTCTTATGTTTCAGAAAGAGAAATTAAAGATATCGTTTCTTTCTTAGAAAAAAATGGTCCTTCTCAAAATTTCCATGAAGATATTCTTGAAAACTCAAAGAGTCATAGTGATGAAGTAGGGGAGGAAGACGAGAGCGATACAGAGGAACAGGACGAGCTGTTTGATGAAGCAGTTGAAACGATTATCAATAATAAACAGGCTTCCATATCTATACTACAAAGAAAATTAAGGATTGGCTATACAAGAGCAGCTAGGTTAATCGACTTGATGGAACAAAAGGAAATTGTGGGACCTTATGACGGTAGAAATCCTCGGAAAATATTACTTTCTAGAGAGGAATACCTCAATAAATATAATGAATAAATTTATATATAATTATTTGGTATTGGTTGGTCAAAAGAATTGGCTAAAATTTGAAATAAAAAATCATAATTCAAAATACCGAACTGCCTAGTCTTTAATTGGAATATTGAGGATAATAAATTATTTATCAGGTTAAGCATATAAAGTATAAAAGAAGTATACGCAAATATTGCTAATATCTCAGTATCGCATATCAATAACCTGAAGAAGATTTCCTGCCCTGTGCAGTGTATCTTTTTATTAGAAAACCAATAAAGGCAATGTAAAAGCCATCGGCCTAAGATGTTAACCACAACCAGATGGAAAACCGGACTATCTGAGCGTGGATTCCGTACATCAGGGAGGTCTAAAAAAATAAAAAAGAGCATATCATATCAATACCGTAGGTGAGGTAACCCAATGGGAGGTAATCGGAGCAGCGGAAAAGATTACCGAAAAATATCTGCTCCCCTTACTGGAGAAGATTATAGACAATTATCCTTTCCGGATAATTAATTTCTATAATGACAATGGTTCAGAATACATCAGCCAGAGAGTAGCAGAGATGTTAAACAGACTCTTCGAATAAATCAAAAGCAAACCCAGACATACCAATGATAATGCCCTCGTGGAGAGCAAAAACGGCTGGGTGTTAAGGAAATGG
>JAFGSC010000258.1 GCA_016934875.1 Candidatus Atribacteria bacterium | reverse complement strand
TTATTAATCTCAAGATTCACTTCATCAACCACTTTTCGCTTATGATAGATTTTTACCAGTTGATCTGTCCATATTTTTTCCAATAATTTCTCCTGAACCTAGTTCCTGTAAATCATGACATATTTTCAATATCCATTTATTTGTTGGCAGAGGCGATTTTCTCAATTTCGGCAATCACATCCTGGGTAAGATTGTCCCCCCCATATAAAATAATCGGATATTCATCATAATCATTCCCGGTAAATATAGGAACTTCACTGTTGATAATCACTTGGTATTGGCCCTTCTCGCCGACATTTTTAATTGCCTGGGCAATATCGGAAGTTCTTTCAGCCTGCAATGCCTGCATTTGAGCAATTAACTTTTGTTTGATAGGATCCCACTCTGTGTTCATCTTTTCTTCCAACTTTTTCAATTCAGTTTCTTCCAGCCCCTTCCCATCCTGATTCAGCTTCGCTTGCCTCGTCTGCAGCTCTGTTCTCAGCTCCTGGGTCAATTGATTGATCTTCTCCGTATTGGGATGACTTGCTGATATTTTTGAATAGCTTATAAAGCCTATCTTTTGGGCACTGACACATGTTGCGGCTAACAATACAATAATTATAACAATAACGGTAATCGATATTCTTTTAGGCAATCTACCTGTCTTTTCACTCGAGTTAAAAATCATTTACTTCTCCTCCGGTTTTTCATAAACACTACATTTTATACTTTATATTATATTCATTACATAAAATTACTTTTATTTTTATCATCTATCCTTACTTAAACAATATGTGGATTCTGATTTTTTATATCCATAATAAAGATGAAGAAAATTTAGAAAGCATGACCAATACTAAAATAGGCTTGTCCTTCAATATCTTCACCAAATCCATAATCAATACGAATGGGACCAATGGGTGTATCAAATCTTATTCCAACACCTTTTCCAAATTTTAAATCAGAGATCGAGATCGATTCTCCAAAATCCCAGGCATTCCCCCAATCGGCGAATACCACTCCCTGTAAATTATCGGAAAGAGGAAACCGATATTCAATATTAAACACAAGAGAAGTATCACCTACAAATTCCTCATAATCATATCCACGTACAGTACCCAAACCGCCAATTTCATATTTAGCGAAAGACGGTAAATCCTTATTACCAAATCCTCCGATTGCCCTCAAGGCAATCACACCTTCATTAATCGTATTCACTAATTTTGAGTCTTGTGTTTTCAGATCTTCTTCATCAAAAATATCCGTAGAAAGATAAGCCCTCAAGTCTACATCGTATTTTCGGTAATCATAATCTCCTTTTAAGATTCCTCCTGCGCTCTCTATGGAAATCGTATGGTACCATCCTTCTGTTGGGTCAAACTTATCATCTCTGGTATCATACACCAAAATAGGTTTGACACTATTGGTCCATCCTTCCTGAGTATCACCAGGTAACTCACCTGAAATCAAGTTATAGCTTGTATTTTCTGACTTTAACTCTAAACCAACCTGAATCTGATTTTTGAACTCACGCCCAAACCTTAGTACTCCACCAGTACTGGAAATTTCATATTCAGAATCAATATTGTTGACTTTTTCTTCTTTTCCATAAACCATATCATAAACAGATAAGCCTAAAAAAGTAGGCGTATTGCCCAACCATGGCTCATAAAAAGATAAGCTATAGGTCGTCCTTGTTCCAATCTCAAGCTCTGCCTTAATACTTTGACCGCGACCAAATAGATTGGCTTCTTCTATGCTAACATAGGCAAATAACCCCTCACCCGAAGTGTAACCACCGCCGCCTCCAAAAAGACCGGTACTTTTTTCTACGACATCAATAACTAAAACAATTAAATCTCCTTCGCTACCCGGCTCCAACTTCATGGTCACATCTTCAAAAAATCCAAGATTATAGATATCCTGAAGGGCTTCTTTGACTATATTAAAATCAAAGATTTGCCCCGTTTCAATTTCAATCTCTCTTCGAATGACTCTTTCTACTGTTTTCTCATTGCCGGTAATTTTAATCTCTTCAATTTTCCCTTCAGCAAGTTTAATAGACAGTACACCGGTATTCTGGTTAAAATCAATCTGCTCCATTTGTGCCAGAATCAGTCCCTTGTCTTTGTACAATTGAGAAATTCTATCAAGGTCATTTTTTAGTATTTCTTGGGATAAAATCTGTCCGGGTTTCAATACCATGATATCTTTAATTTCCTGCTCGCTTAATATGGTGCTTCCTTCGACGATAATTTCCTTTAAGAATGCATTTTCTTTAACTGCAAAAATCACTTTGTATCCATCCCGGAAAGGCTCTAATTTAATCTGTATATCCTGAAAATATCCCAGATCAAAGATGGCTTGCATGTCAGCCTGAACCTTTTCTTTGGAAAACAAGTCCCCGATATTAGAAGTGATTTGTGATACAATCAGTTTCGTATCGACAAATTCATTTCCCCTGACTACAATTGCGGTGATTTTTCCATTATTCTGAGCTAAGCAAAAACTAGAAAACAAGAAAAACAGAGAAAATAAGAGCGTAAAGAATATGAAAAAATTTCTTTTAATTTTAATCGCTTTCAATTTACTTTCCCTCCCGGGGATTAATCTCATTTATTTTATTATAAAAAACAGGCTTTATAGTGTATATCATATCCTATTATCCAAATCAAATCAATGTTAATTATATCTAAGTCTTCAACTAAATTAAATGGCTTTAAGCCAAAAGATGTCTCAATAGCATTAAAAAATTAGCCAATGAAATTATGGTTTTCCTCTTCTTCCAGTTATTCTTTGGCTTATATCATCTAAGAATGTATAAAAAATGGGAACGATGATCAATGATAAAAAGGTTGATGAAGTCAACCCTCCAATAATGGTAATCGCCATGGGTGACCTCATTTCTGCCCCTTCTCCAAAACCCAAAGACATGGGAATTAGGCCGAAAATAGTAGTAAACGTAGTCATCAAGATAGGCCTAAGTCGAATCTTCCCTGCCGCAACAATAGCTTTACCCCTTTCGATGCCCTCTCTGCGGAGCTGATTCACATAATCAAGTAAAACAATACTGTTATTGACTACAATACCTACCAGCATAATAATACCAAGATAGGACATTACACTCAAGCTTTTTCCGGTCAGCAGTAACGCTATAATTACTCCTATTAAAGAAAAAGGAATTGAGAACATAACTGCAAATGGGGTCATGAGGGATTCAAATTGAGCTGCCATAATCATATAAACTAAGATGATCGATAAGATCAGTGATTTCGCAAGATCAGTAAATGCTTCTGCCATTTGTCTCTGCTCTCCGACAAATTCATAGAAATATCCTTCAGGCAAAACGACTTTATCTAGCTCCCTCTTAGCATCTGGAACGATGGCACCCAGAAATCGACCATGAATATTCCCACTCACATTTACAATTCGCTGTTGATTTTCGCGCTCAATTCCTCTCGGACCAGATCCTACAACGACCTCAGCAATTTCCTTTAATGGAACCTGTAATCCCGTATTCGAACTAATTAAAAGATTCTCTATTCCTTGAATGCTATTTCTGTCTTCTTCTTCTAGCTGAATTCGAATATTGATCTGCTCTCCCCCCTC
>JAFGSC010000033.1 GCA_016934875.1 Candidatus Atribacteria bacterium | reverse complement strand
CCCAATACACAGCCATCTTTTAAAATAAATAGACTTTTTTTCATTGAAGCAGTATTTGTTCTTTTCCTATCTACTGGTATTGCCCCTAGCAATTTGACAATCACTCCCAAGATAGGTACTTCGAATATCTCTTTTTTTGCAATAAATATAATCTGCCTTTTAAACACCACCCCCAAAACAATCGGATCAAGATAACTTACATGATTAGCTGCCAAAATAAATGATCCTTCTTTTTTAAATGCTTCTTCTTCTATGACTTCAATCAGCCAAAATAGGTGCATCAATAGCAATGCTATCAATCGAATAAACTGGTAAAACATGGCCCATTCTTTCTCTACTTAAAATAATATTTTTAGTTTATTTTTCCATTTCATTTCAAAATTAAAGTTTTTTTATAATATGAAATAGCCTCAAATTTGTTGAATATCTTTATGAAGGACCTTCAGCAATGTGATCTGCTTATCAATTGGTGTGCCCGAGAGGACTTGAACCTCCAATCTACGGCTCCGGAGGCCGTCGCTTTATCCAATTAAGCCACGGGCACATCTAGAATATTCGTTCAAAATAATTTTTATCGTTTTATATTATTGATCAATAATCATGTTTGGGGTCATTTGCAGAAACTATTCACCACGAATGATTTCTTTAATTCTCATAAGCGCTGAACTACTGGATCGAGCCATTTCATCCAATTTCATTGTTATAAATTTAATAGTATCTTCTAAATTGGGAATCATCACATATTCCAATGCATTGACTCTTCTTCTTGTTTTTTCGATCTCTTCAGTAAGCAACAAAACTGCTTTGTCTAATTCAGCCATTTTTAACATTAAAGGAATTAAATCTTTATATTTTTTAATTGCAATATCCAACTCAGGGCTTGTTTGTATGAAGCCATAAGGGTATGGATTCCCTTCATCGGTCATCTCATAATGAGGAACATTAACACTCATGATATTCTGATGAATTACTTTTACCTTAATATCCCTTTGGGGAAATTGGAAAATTGCATTTTGTTCATTGTTGGTCATTGCTAAAGTTGAAACTAAAAACAAGTTGATATTTTCTCTCATTTTTTTATCAAATTCTTCTCTTGTTTTTAAGTTCTCCTGGACAATTTTAATAAATTTTTGTATAAGAGCATCTCTTTTGTCTTTTAATAGTTTATAACCCCTCTTCGCCAATGCCAATCTTCTTTTTAGTCTCAGTAACTCCATTCTATTAGGATTTACAGCTAGGAGCATATTTCAAATCCTTTTGTAAAAAATTATTTATTATTTTCATCTTCACCGGAGATCTTAGGTAAATACTTTTGGATATATTCATCTTTTATTCTCTTAAGTTCGTTAACGGGCAACATCGCTAAAGTTTCCCAACCTATATTTAAACTCTCTTCAATATCACGATTTTCATGCTCACCTTGTTGAATAAATAATTCTTCAAACTTATCTGAAAATTTTACATATTTTTTATCCTCTTCCGTTAATGCTGCTTCACCTAATATTGTAGCGAGTTCTTTGGATTCTTTTCCACGGGCATAAGAGGAAAAAAGCTGATTCATGACATTGGAATGATCTTCTCTGGTTTTATTTTTCCCAATTCCTTTATCCTTGAGTCGTGATAATGAAGGTAAAATATTAATAGGCGGATAAATTCCCCTGAGATGTAATTCTCGGGCTAAAATAATCTGTCCTTCAGTAATATATCCTGTTAAATCAGGTATAGGATGTGTTTTATCATCTTCAGGCATACTTAAAATCGGTACCAATGTAATAGAGCCTTTTTTATTTTTAATACGTCCTGCCCTTTCATAAAGGGTGGCTAAATCTGTATAAAGATAACCAGGGTATCCCCTTCTTCCAGGTACTTCCTTTCGAGCTGCAGACACTTCTCTTAATGCTTCGCAGTAATTGGTCATATCCGTTAAGATGACCAAAACGTGCATATCCTTTTCAAATGCCAGATACTCTGCAGTCGTAAGGGCTATTCTGGGGGTAATAATTCTTTCAATTGCAGGGTCATTTGCTAGGTTAATATACATTACACTCTTTTCTATAGCACCTGTTCTTCTAAAATCATTAGCAAAAAAATATGATTCCTCAAATGTAATTCCCATGGCAGCAAATACAACCGAAAAAGTCTCTTCTTTTCCCAGAACTTTTGCTTGTCGAGCAATTTGAGACGCTACCTTTGAATGCGGGAGCCCTGACCCTGAAAAAATTGGTAATTTTTGTCCTCTCACTAAAGTATTCAAAACGTCAATTGAGGATATCCCGGTTTGTATAAAATCATTGGGATAATCTCTTGCATAAGGATTTAAAGGATTACCATTGATGTCTAATCGTTTTTCGGCTAAAATTCCTGGTCCATTGTCAATAGGTCTTCCGGAACCGTCAAAAATCCTCCCTAGCATTTCAAGGGAAACAGGTATTTCGATAGATTTACCCAAAAAGCGAACCTTGGAATGAGCGATATCGATGCCTGAAGTTCCTTCAAACAACTGAACAATTGCTTTATCCTCAGAAATTTCAAGCACCTGGCCTCTTCTTTTCTCTCCATCAGACAATTCAATTTCGACTAACTCATTATACTTAACATCAGATATTTTGCTTACGATAATTAAAGGTCCATTGACTTCTGTTATCGTAGTATATTCTTTTATCATGGCATTATTATTCGTCCTTTCTTTTGTTCTCTGATATTAAAGACTTTATTTGCTGGTCTATGTCATTTTTTATTTTTTCGAATTTATCTAGTTGGTCTTCAGGGATAAATTTTGATCTTGCAATCTGATTCTTCGCTGTCAAATGGTTGATTTGGTCAATCGAAATTTCAGAGGATTCATCCATTGTATCTTTTGCTCTTTCATGAAAATAGATAATCAAATCAAGCATTAAAAATTGCTTTTTCATTGAAGTATAGGTATCGATTTCATCGAAAGCATTTTGATGTAGAAAGTCTTCTCTAATAGACCGAGCAGTTTCTAACGTCAATCTTTCCATCCTTGATAATGCATCAATTCCAATCAAACGAACCGTTTCTTCTAATTCCGATTCTTCCTGGAGGATACCCATTGCCTTTTTTCGAATGATTACAAATTCTTTGCTTATTTCTTCTTCAAAAAATTTACTCAATTGATCCAAATAAAGAGAATAACTTCTTAGCCAATCAATTGCCGGAAAATGTCTCTTATAAGCTAACTTGTCTTGTAAACTCCAATAGACTTGCACAGTACGAAGAGTGTTCTGGGTCACTGGTTCTGATAAATCTCCTCCTGGTGGAGACACAGCTCCGATAACGCTGATCGTTGCTTCTCTATCTTCATTCGCTAAAGTTTTAACCCTGCCAGATCTTTCATAAAAACTCGCAATTCTGGTACCCAAGTAAGCTGGATAACCTTCTTCTCCGGGCATTTCTTCCAAGCGACCCGATATCTCTCTCATGGCTTCTGCCCATCTGGAAGTAGAATCAGCCATTAAAGCAACATTGTATCCCATGTCACGGTAATATTCTGCAATTGTAATTCCAGTATAAACAGAGGCCTCTCTCGCCGCAACTGGCATATTGGAAGTATTAGCAATCAATACCGTTCTTTCCATCAGTGGCTTACCGGTATTAGGATCAATAAGTTCTGGAAATTCTAGCAACACATCGGTCATTTCATTGCCCCTTTCTCCACATCCGATGAAAACAATGATTTCAGCATTGCACCACTTGGAAAGTTGATGTTGAACCACAGTCTTGCCACTCCCAAAAGGTCCCGGAACGCATGCAGTACCACCCTTTGCTATGGTAAAAAAAGTATCAATAACACGTTGACCAGTAATTAAGGGCTCGACAGGTGACAATTTCTCCAAGTAAGGACGTGTTTTTCTCACGGGCCACTTCTGTAGCATTTGGATTTCATGAATTTTGCCTGATATATCTTTAATTTCCGCAATCACATCTATTACGGTAAATGTTCCTTCGTTGATGCTTACGAGTTCACCTTGAATCCCAATCGGAACCAATATATAGTGATTAACAAGCGATGTTTCTTGAACGACCCCTAAACGATCCCCGGCTACAACTTTTTCGCCTTTTCTTTTCATGGGTTTAAAATCCCACTTTTTTAATTTGTCAAGGCTTTCGGCATTTACACCCCTTGCAATATAAACTCCTTCTTTTTGATAGATCACATCAAGGGGTCTTTGAATGCCATCGTAAATTGATTGAATTAATCCAGGGCCCAATTCTACACTTAAGGGTAAGCCTGTAGTGTATACGGGTTCTCCCGGTCCAATACCGGAAGTTTCCTCATATACCTGAATCGTAATTTTATCTCCGTTTAATTCAATAATTTCACCAGTCAACTTTTTTTCACTAACTTTAACCACGTCGTACATTTTAGCTCCCCTTAAACCATCTGCAATAACGACTGGCCCTGATACTTTTATAATTTTTCCAACATTTTGTTGCATGCTTATCCCTCATTTCTAAACAAAATATCTGTACCTACCGCCTTTTCAACATTTTTCCTTAAAACATTCATACAAATATTAGATTTACCTAAAAGACTTGGAAGAATACATATTGCCGTTTTTGATTTTTTTTGGTATTCCTCAATTTCCCTTATCATTGTTTTTGCAACTTCATTGGTAATAAAAACAATGGCATACTGTTGTTGAATGCATTCTTTTAATGCTTTAGAAGCCTCTTCATTTCCACACACCGGCAAAATATTCAATCCAATCAAATTAAAACCAATAATAACTTCTCTTTCTCCGATTAAAGCAATATTAGACATAGGAATTTCTTAGCCTTTTCCTTATCATTTGAATTGGTAATGAATATCTTTTTCCATTGAGTATTGTAAGTATATTATGGATATCATTTTGCTTTGCGTAATAGTACCCGACAATACTCTCTATTCCAAAAGTAATCGCCTTACCTATCTTTAGTAAGTCTAATAAATAATTATTGCTTAACCGTTCAAGTTCTAATAGGGAATTTTCCTGTTGCCAGAATAGAATCCCTTTTTCTACGATTACCGAATAGTCAGACTTTTTAAAGTAATTAATCCACGAATCAATTGAATTTTCATAGATATGAGCTATTTTAGTTGGGTGAAAATTTCCATATTTTATTAATATATCGTTCAGTCTTGATTTGTTCAATTGTCTAACTTTAGCCCTACAGGCAATCATGATATTTAATAAATCAATTTCACTTTTATAGAAATACGATAAAAAGGGTTGTTCGATACTATCCAATGTTTCAAAAAGTAGCCTATAATATCCTTGATCTAGCAATATTTCTATTCCTTCTAAGTCATCTGATCGAATATAATATTCCTGGCATTTTTTTATCATTTTTTCTATTTTTATAGGTGTTGTTTGAAATTTATCCTCAAAAATAGCAAACTTTAAAAAATCTAACGAGATATTACCAAATTCATAGACAGGATAAGGCTCTTTTTTATTCAAGAATTTTGATTTCAACAAAACTTTAATATTATGAAAATCATATTTTAAATTCAATATATAAGGTAAATATGAATAGGGCGAAATCTCGTGAATAACATGAATCGTCTGATTTAGAATTTTTTTAATTGATTGATCAATATACGAAGGTTCTGTTTTTTCAAAAATATATTCACTGATATTTCTTTCAGATAGCATTTTAACTGCATTTTCCAAGTTTGATGAGTCAATCATCTTATCCAGTACTTCTTGGTTAAGCAAACTCTTTTCCAGAACTTTTATTCGGGCACATGCATATCCATATTCTTCCTGTGTATTAGATCGTTCATTAATATATTTCTGCAATCTATGCCTCATTCCCTAAAAATAATAATTTATTTAATTTTATTTCGGTGTCTTCTTTAATCTTTTCGAAAATAATCTCAAACGATGCATTTTTGCTGATTTCATTTGACTCAATGATAACTCCACCTTGAATAGGTTTATATTTCTTGGAAAGCTTTAGTTCTCCTTTTTTATCTTTAGAACGAAGACTTTCATTAATACTCTCAATAAACTCTTGGTTAATTATCTTTCTCTCTCGGTCACTGATATAAATCGTTTCATTTCCATTTTCTACATTATCTAAAATCAAAGTCCTTAAAAAATATAAATAATGATGATCATCCAGATTCTTTATCCTATTGGCTGCTTCTGAAAATATTTCATTAATGATCGATTGTTTTACATTAAGCAGATCTTTGCTTGTTTTTAATTTTGCCTCAGTAATAATATTCTTTTCTTTTAACTCTGCTTCTTGTTCATAATTTTTCAATATCTTTTGTTTTTCAATCTCAATATCTTTTAAAAATAGTTTTTTCATATTTTCAATATTTATTTTTGCATCTTTGATTACTTCTTCCTTTTGAAGTTGAGCATCTTTTAATATTCTTTCTTTGATGTCCTCAATTGGCATAAATAAAATCTCCTATAAAATCAGATAGAAATACCATTTAACATTAGTATGGAAATTAGCAATGACAATACTGCATAAGTTTCTACCATCGCTGGTAATATAATTGCCTTGCCAGCTTCTTCCGGTCTACGAGCAATAAGGCCTATAGAGCCAGCTGAAGTTTTTCCCTGGTAAATTGCTGAAAAAAAACCAGCAATTGCAATGGGAAGACAGGCATTTAGTATTTGTAGCCCTTGGTCTATTGCTAACGACTCGGGAGACCCTGAAAATATTCCTATTTTTGTTAAGACTAGAAAACCTACAATTAATCCATAAAAACCTTGAGTTCCTGGTATTGCAGTCAAGATAAGCACTAAACCAAATTTACCTGGATCTTCGGTCATGATTCCTGCACCTGTTGTCCCAGCTATTCCAACTCCAATAGCGGAGCCAGAACCGGCCAATCCAACCGCTAAAGCAGCTCCTAAATAAGCAAGAATAATACCGTCTGTCATGAATAAATCCTCCTTTTATTACAATTATACAATCTCCATTTTATCAATGGGGTCAATTTTTACTATTATCTTCCAGCTTAATGTATGTCGTTTTCATTCCAAATGGTTTAAATGCAACCCCTCCACCTTGATAAAACTTATTAAAAAACTCAATATATTGTAATCTTACATCATGAACAAAAGCACTTAATACACTAATTAAAAGATTAAAAATATGGCCTATCAATAATATGATGACCGTAAGTAAAATGCCAATATAAGGGATATTGATAACCATTTTTGAAAACATATTAAATATTTCAGCGATAATCCCTGTTGTTAAACTTAATGCAAATAATCTAGAATATGAAAGAACGTCCCCAAGATATCCAGTAATATTATAAAGTGATAGAATCCCGCTTCCTATCTTTAAAAATATATTATTCTTAGTCCTTCCCTGGGTAAGCACCAATGTTAGCGCCCCTAGAACAACCATTACCCAGGCTATTGTTTTCAAAATTGCAATATTGAACCCATTTAATAACACAAGAATAATTCCGGTTAAAAGAAAAAGCCAAGATATTTGATCCATTAGGCCGTCAATCAGTTTGCCTTTTTTCAAATTACCTAAAAATTTTAACACGATTCCGGTATAAATATGAATAACCCCAAGAGAAAGGCTAAGAATCAAAAGAGGAATGGGATTCTCTGTTGGATTAAATAAAGATAATCTCTGAATTAAAAATATTCTTAAATTGTTAAAAATGGATGGTAGATAATCTAAAATATCTCCAAACCAACTTCCCACAAAAATGCCACCAAAAATTCCTGCAATCCCGCAATAATAAAGCAAGGTAAAAAATTTTTTAGAGCCGCCCTCAAGTTTTATCTTATGAATAGCAAAATAGCTTAAAATAGCAAGAGTAGCACCATATCCAACATCTGAAAGACAAAATCCAAAGAAAATGAAATAAAATATTGAAAGAATCGGGGTTGGATCAATTTCATTATAGTTTGGAAGACTGTATAATTCAGTAATGATTTCAAATGGTTTAACAAGTTTAGGGTTATCTAAGGTTACAGGTACCTGTTCTTCTTTCCTGGGCTCCTCAAAATAGATTTCATAAGCTTGAAATTCAGCTTGTAATATGTTTTTAAGCTGTGGTATGTTTTTTCTCTGTATCCATCCTTGAATAATGAAAGTATTTTCACTTTTTACTAAATGTTTTTTAGCTTCCTCTTTATCCCTGCTAATGGATAGAAAATCATACATGGTATGAATGCCTGATTGATTCTTTTGGTAAATTTTTTCTAATTCTTTCTCGATTCCCTGTCTTCTCTTTTCGTTTAATTTCAAATGATTGTCTATTTCCCTAGTAATCTCTTTTACAGTTCCTTCGTAAGTATGGCTATATTGATAAATATCAAAGTGAAATTGCTGCACAATTTGTTTAATTTCATTTAACTTTTCTTTTAGACATACAATCATTATTCTAGACTTATTCTTTAATTCTTTGACAACAAATAGGTCACTTTCCTTAACTTTTTCTAGTATCGTATTTTTTAAATCAGTCCGTTCATCATTTTTTATTGTCCCCAGGAGGAAATAAATATACTGATTTTGAGTCATTTTACTCAAATCAAAATCAAGATCAATCCAGGCCTCAAGCTCATTTGCAATCGTTTTTAATTTATTATCCTGTAGTTTTATTTGATTAAGTTCATGTTCGTATTCTTTGCATTGTTCGTATAATGTTTCGTAATTCAATTTCTGGCATAATTCATTAAAATAATCGTAATTCATAATTTTTTTGGGAATAAATAATGAACTGATCCCTTTTTTTTCTTTTCCTTGGTAATCTGAAAGGAAATCAATACAAAATTTCACTTTAGTCAATTCAGTCAAAAAATGGTTTTCGTCATTTTCATGACTTATCTTCCATTCTTGAAATTCATCTTTTTCTCTTATTTCTGAAATTTCAAGAAAACCCAATTTTTGCAATTCCTTTATTAAGGGTTCCTGGATTGATAAGTGTGCAAAAATATAAAACTTACTGATTTGTGATACTGCCATTTTCTTTCACCAAATAACCCAAAATCATTTTAATCGCTTCTTCTCTTTTTCCCTTTGCGACGGTCTTTATATTTTCCTTTTCTTGATCACACTTTTTATAAATTTCTTCAGATATTTTCTGTGCTTTTGCAATTCTACTTTCTACCAATTTCTTTCCATTTCTATGGCATTGATCCATTTCTTCTTTTTTCAACTCTTCTAATTGATTTTTCTCATCCCGCATCATTTTCTGTGCTTCATTTTTAGCATCTTCAATCATTTTATTGGCCATGTATTCTACATCTTTTAATTCTTTAATAATCTTATTTAACATCATAAACTACTCCAGAAGTCATTTCATGAAATAAAGTAATATTTAATCCACTCTTGAAACTAATATTGCATTCTATCCATATCATGTTATTTCTTACCCGATGAATGCAAATATACAATAAAACTTTTTTTAAGGTAGCATATAAACGAATAAATTTCAATCCATTCAATCGTTATTCATCTTTTTTATGATCCAAATTTTAATTGTTTGACAATATCCAGATACATTTGCAATCTTTTCTTGGTACCTTCAACAAGACCATATTTCTCTTCTTTTATTCTTTGCGTTAGATTAATTAATTTGACTTGTATTGCCTTATAGCCATGCTTTTTAACCGTCTTGGTGATAGCAATTTCTAAGCCATATTTCAAAAGATCTAAATCAGGTATTAAATCTATAATCTCTCTTTTCATAGCTCTTTGCCCTGACAAATATGGCATGAGCAGTTGTGGTAAATCAGTCAACAATCTTCCTTGACTAAAAACGCCGATGGTCATGTCAGACAATGATTCTTTAATAGGATTAATAAGTGCATAAATATGTTCACATTTTAATCCTATGAGATCTGCATCTAAAAATAATAGTATATCTGAATTTGTTTTTTCAAAGCCTTTTTTGATTGCGCCTCCCTTGCCAATATTTTTTTTGATCTCAAAAACCTTAACGCCTAATCTTTTGGCAACGGAGACAGTCCGATCAGTAGAACCATCACTGACTACAATAATTTGTTCTATCTCTGACACTTCTTTAACAGTTTTAATCACATTTGCAATGGTACTTTCTTCATTATAGGCTGGAATAATCGCAGATATCTTCATTTTATTTTTCCTTAATTCAATAGGATAAACACATTATTTAATTCAATGAATATTTTCAACTAATAAGTATTTGATCAGTTTCCTTAGCCATTTGCTTAACCGCTTGAACTAATTTATTGATCGATTCATCAGTATTGTAACGTCCAACGAATTGACCTTTGACATACAGCATACCTTCTTCCTGATTAAACGCAATCCCAGCATCGGAGCTTTTTGCCTCACCCGGACCATTTACAATACAACCCATAATAGCAATCGTCAATGGTTGCCGAATATTTCTTAACTTCTTTTCAATTTTTCTTCCAATACCATGAATATCTACTTTACATCTTCCACAAGTTGGACAGGCTATAATATTAATCCCTTTTTTTCTTACCCCGATTGAACGTAATATATCATGACCGACCAAGACTTCTTTTACCGGATCTCCAGAAAGAGAGACTCTTATGGTATCCCCTATACCCTTGTATAGCATGATACCAATGCCTATCGCTGATTTAATAATACCTTTTTGGTCAAAACCTGCTTCCGTAATTCCAATATGTAATGGATAATCACATATTTCAGCAATTTTCTCATTAGCTTTAATTGTGTCAAGAATATCGCTCGACTTAATGGAAAGAACGATGTTATGATAATCAATTTTTTTTAAAAATGTCAGTATGGTTTCTGTTTCTTCAACTATAGCCTCGTATTTCGGTTCTTTGTACTTTTCCATAATCTTGCTATCCAGTGATCCAGCATTTACTCCAAATCGTATCATAATATTCTTCTTCTGTGCCACCTCAATGATATGGAAAATCTGTTCTTCTTTCCTAATATTTCCTGGATTAATTCTAATTCCATCAATATTATATCGCATGGCTTCCAATGCAATATGATAATTAAAATGAATATCAGCCATAATGGGTATACGAGTATTTCTTTTGATCTCTGGAATAAAACGACATGAGTCCATATCTGGTAAGGCAATACGAACTAGATCACAGCCAGCTTTTTCTAATCGTTTTATTTGTTGAATGGTACGATATGTATCTTTTGTATCGCAATTGGTCATTGATTGTACGGAAATTGGATGATTTCCTCCAATTTCTAATTGACCAATTTTTGCGGTAATGCTTTTTCTTCTTTGGATGCCATCCTTAACCATATTCACTTCCAATCAATAATTAAATATTCTTAAAATGTCTTGATAGGTAGCAATAATAAAAATTGTTACCACGATTGCAAAACCAATTAAATATAAGAAATTAGCATGTTTTGGTTCAATAGGTTTGCCCCTGATTTTTTCAAAGGCAAGCAAAACAAGCTGCCCCCCGTCCAATATTGGAATAGGGAAAAGGTTGGTAATACCAAGAAATATATTAATCACTGCTGTGAAAAAAAGCAAATTTAAGAAACCAATTTTGGCAGCTTCCCCAGCCATTTGAGCAATTCCTAATGGACCGGCAAGTTCTACTGGCATTCTACCTGTAAGAATTTCAATAAAACTTTTCCAAATCAGGGTTAATATCTCACCCGTCATACGAAATGATTCTCTTACTGAATGAAACAAGGTGTTCTTTTCTACGGTAACTTCTAGCGTAATACCAATCATAGCCCTTTCATATTCAGTATTATATTCAGGAGTTAAATACATAACCATAGTATCACTTTTTGGATCTCTCTCAATGCTGACCGAAATTAATTTATCTTTATTTATATTAATCAATTCAGTAATCTCTTCTCCTTGTTCTACCTTGACTGAGTTGATTGCAACAATTCTATCTCCCTTGATAATTCCAGCTATTTCTGCGGGACTTCCTTCATTGACTTCATTGACAATATTTGAAACTTTTGCAGTCCCAGAAAAGAAAAACACAATAACAAGCAATAGTATTGCTAAAACAATATTCATGATAGGACCATTCATAATCACTGAAGCTCTAACAAAGAATGATTTTTTATCAAATCTTTGTTCATCAGGTACACTTTCTTCTAGTAAATCGGCCGAAAATTCTTCTTGATTTTTTTCTTTTACCGATTGCGCTACCTCTCCAGCCATTTTCACATATCCCCCAAAGGGAAATAAGCCTATGGTATACTCCGTTTCTTTCCAAAATACTCCTGCAATTTTAGGACCAAAACCTATCGAAAAACGGAAAACCTTTATCCCAGATAATTTGGCAGTAATGAAATGCCCAAATTCATGAAACAATATTGCAATTCCTAAAACAAAAATAAATGCTAACAGAGTTAACAATTAGGTGTCTCCTTGTTCAAAAACATTTTATTCGCACGTTTACATTTTATATTCATTACAGATCTTCATAGTTGATTTTCTTGCTTCCCGATCCTGATAGAAAATATCGCTAATACTTGGGTTCAGCATATTTTGATGTTTACTCATGACGATCGAGACAATCTTTACAATATCTTTAAACCGAATCATTTGATTTAAGAATGCATTTACAGCGATCTCATTCGCTGCATTTAAAACCACTGAAAAAGTGCCGCTTTGTTTAATTGCCTCGTAACACAAATCAACACTGGGGAATCTTTTTGAATCTAGTTTTCTAAAAGTCAGTTGGCCTATTTTAGACAAATTCATTCTTGGTAAATCATTCTTTAACCTCTCTGGATAGTGAAGAGCAAAATGTAGTGGAATGTGCATATCATGATCACTTAATTGAGCAATAATACTACCGTCATCATATTGCACCAATGCATGGATATAACTCTGGGGGTGAACCAAAACCTCAATTTTATTAGCTGGAATGTTAAAAAGCCAGTGAGTTTCAATGACTTCTAGTCCCTTATTCATTAAAGTAGCAGAATCAATCGATATTTTTTTCCCCATTTTCCAGTTTGGATGATTGAGAGCTTCCTCTACTGTTACACTATCTAAAGCACTTTCTTTCAAATGGTAAAAAGGCCCACCTGAAGCTGTAATAATAATTTTTTCAATATTGTCTAAATATCTTGATTGAAGACACTGGAATATACCGCTTTGCTCACTATCTACAGGAATAATCTCTACCTCGTTTTTTTTTGCCTCTTTCATAACAAATTCGCCTGCAGAAACAATGATTTCTTTATTTGCTAAGATGATCCTCTTTTTTGCACTGATTGCTTCTATTGTTGGTTTTAAAGCTGCCATTCCGATAATCGCAACAACAACAAAATCATTTTCTTTTATGGTAGCAATTTTTATAAGTCCATATTCACCAAAAAGAATTCTGCAGTTATCTCTATTTGGCAATTGATTTTTTAATTCTTTTGAAGTTTTTTCATCTTTAACAACGACATATTTTGGTTTGAAATATTTTATTTGTTCTAATAATAAATTAGTATTTTTCCAACCAGAAAGAGCAATAATTTCAAAACTTTCAGGTTCCCTTTGTATCACATCTAAAGCCTGTCTCCCAACTGATCCCGTTGAGCCTAATACCGTAACACGTTTTTTCATAAATGCATTCTCCAATTACGATTAATTAATAAAGGTAAAAATTTATTGTAATAATTTTAAAAATATATAATAGACAAATGGTGCTGAAAATAGTATGCTATCCATACAGTCCAGTACACCACCATGACCTGGTAATAAATTGCCAGAATCCTTAACATCAAAATTTCTTTTAATCATCGATTCAAAAAGATCACCTATTTGGCCACAAATAGCAGCAAGTAGCCCTATAACAAATAACACCAATGGTTTTAAGGGAATAAAATAAGAAAAAGCTATTCCACATATGGCCCCGCCTAAAAGACCAGCAATAGAACCTTCTAAGGTTTTATTAGGACTTATCGTTGGGAAAGGATGTCTCTTCCCATAGAGAATTCCAAAAATATAAGCTACGGTATCACTCATCCATGTTGTAAACAAGGCAAAAAGAATGAGTATATTTCCATGATTCATTAATCGAATGTCGATTAAAAAAGATAATAAATACCCTATATAAATAGAAATAAAAAGGGTAATTGATATATTGTAAATAAAGAAATATTTTTTTGATAATAAAAAATGTTCCATAAATATAAAAAATATAATCAAGGTAAAAATCAATCTTTGATCCAAAATTATAAAAATACTTGTTATTCTATGAAGAAGCAAAAAAAGCGTTGCAACTAAACCTAGTACAAAAGAAGGGTGAAAATTCTTTTTCCTCGAAACCAGAAATATTTCCAGATATCCTATGATCGCCAAGATGGAAACTGTAAGATAATAAAGAACTCCTCCCTGGTGTATAATCATTAATATGATTGGCAACCCAATGATAATGGTCAATGTACGAACTTTTATTTTTTCAAACTTCTCTGCCAAATTTCCTCACCCTTTTTTGATAGTCATAAAATGCCTTCCATAAATTTTCCTTCGTAAAATCAGGCCAGAATGTTTTTGAAAACCATAATTCAGTATATGCAACTTGCCACAAAAGAAAATTACTAAGTCTTTTTTCTCCTCCGGTACGAATCAATAAATCAGGGTCAGCCAAGCCACTTGTATAAAGATATTGATTAATTGTATCCTGACTGATGTCCTTGGAATTAATTTTACCTTCGATAATATTCTTATAAATAGAAATGAAGGCTTGATATATTTCATCTCTTCCGCCATAGTTAATCGCAATATTTAAAAATAGCCTGCTGTTATTTTCAGTATCCATTTCTAATGTTTGCATCGATGACCTTAATGTTTCAGACAACATCCCCTTATCTCCAATAAATTTGATTCTTATCTGATGATTAATAAGATTCTTCCTCTCTCTTTTAATTGCTTCTCGAAATAGGTTCATCAGTGAATTAACTTCGTTTTTTGATCTTTGCCAATTTTCTGTAGAAAATGAATAAAGTGTCAATATTTTAATGCCAGCTTTTAGTGATTCAGAAATAACCATTTTTGCAGTTTTTAAACCAGCCTGATGCCCAGCAAAGCGAGGTAAATTATGTTTTTTTGCCCATCTTCCATTTCCATCCATAATTACAGCTAAATGATTGGGTACCAATTTCTCGTTATTAATCGTTTTTGGTGTATGTTGTTTATTTTGGAGCATATTTTCTTTCCATTTACTTATAAAAAATCCCCCATTTTAACATGATAGATGAACTTTTTGGAAATTTTCATATAAAAGGGGGGGGATAATAAATCACTTTTTTAAAAGAATACACAATATCCTTTAATGGTCACCTCGTATTTAATGAATCTCAGGGAAATAAAAGAAAATAGTTCTTTAATAAAGGTTAAACTTTCATGATTTCTGCTTCTTTTATTTTACTTATTTCATCAATTTCTTTAATATAAAGATCTGTAAGCTGTTGAACCTGTTTGGTATAATCTTTACTTTGATCCTCTGAAATATCTGAACTTTTCTCCATCTTTTTAATCTTATCGTTCATTTCTCTTCTAATATTTCGCACTGCAACCTTTGATGATTCAATTTCTTTTCTAACTAGCTTTACTATATCTTTTCTTCTTTCTTCTGTCAAAGGAGGTATAGACAGTCTTATCACCGTTCCATCACTATTAGGAGTTAAGCCCAAGTCTGATTTCCAGATTGCTTTTTCAACATCACTGACACAATGCTTATCCCAGGGCTGTATAACAATCAAATCAGATTCAGGTATAGCAATGTTTGCAATTTCTTTTAATGCCGTTGCCACACCATAATACTCCACCTTAATATTTTCCACTAAAGCGGTGGATGCCCGTCCTGTCCTAAGATGAGCAAGCTCATCTTTGGTAATTTGGATTACTTTTTTCATTTTATGTTCCGTTTCTTTCAAAATCTCAGGAACCATGATTTAATCCCCCTTCACAATCGTCCCAATTTGTTCACCTAATACTACTTTTTTGATATTTCCAGGTGAATTAAAATTAAATACGATAACAGGTACTTTATTTTCCATGCATAATGATATTGATGTTGCATCCATTATCTTTAATTGCTTAGTTAAAAAATCAATAAAACTGATTTTTTCGAATTTTAATGCATTCAAATTGACCATTGGATCCGATTCATAAATTCCATCAACCTTAGTAGCTTTAAGAATGGCATCAGCTCCCAATTCAATTGCTCTTAAAGCAGCAGCTGTATCCGTTGTAAAAAAAGGATGACCTGTACCAGCAGCCAGAATAACAATTCTTCCCTTTTCTAAATGCCTTATTGCCCTCCTTCTGATATAAGGCTCTGCAACTGCCTTCATTTCAATAGCTGTTTGTACCCTTGTT
>JAFGSC010000257.1 GCA_016934875.1 Candidatus Atribacteria bacterium | reverse complement strand
AAGTCGGGGCGTAGCGCAGTTTGGCTAGCGCACCTGAATGGGGTTCAGGGGGTCGGAGGTTCAAGTCCTCTCGCCCCGACCAGTTTTTTATTTATTTTTCATAGGATGTGACCGTGAGCATACTTCAGTTGGAATTTCCCCTTATAAAACTATTACTCCAAGCCTGAACAGTGCTATGCCGGGAGACTCAAGTTTTGTACTTCCTTATAGACTTATAGAATATTAAGTGATCTTATTGAAATGTTGAAAGCGTTGGATTAGATCGCACCCGGCGTTTATCAAAAACAGACTCTATTATATGGAGTAGAAGTAAAATTGTATTCTGCTCGATTAGATCTATCAAAAAATCTTGAGACAAAGATAAAGAATTTATTTGCAATCGTTGATGGGGCAGGGATTACCAGGGGTTTAATTCAAGCATCTGTGTAAGGCCTTTTAGCAGCTCAAAAAATTAAGCAAAGAATGAGGATTAAAAAATTGAAGATTTTATTAACAAATGATGATGGTATTGATAGTGAAGGGCTAAAAAAATTAAAATTATGCCTTGAGGACTTTGGGCAAGTGGTTATGGTTGCTCCGGATCGGGAAAGAAGCGGTTCGGGGTGTTCTACCAGTTTTAATAAAACGATTCGATGCCAAAGAAAATGGGATGGAGACAATTTTTATGGTTATTCCCTAAGTGGAACGCCTGTGGATTGCGTAATCATCGGTTTGGAAAAAATTTTAAACAATGATAAACCCGATCTTATTATTTCAGGAATAAATACTGGCACGAATCTAGGCTATGATATTTTTTATTCTGGAACTGTTGGTGCGGCAATAGAAGGAGTATCCCATCACATTCTTTCAATAGCTTTTTCTATTGATGGGAAAGACAATCCCAATTATATATCGGCAGAAAAAGTGATTCGTCAAGTTATACAGGGGTTGACGTCGGAAATCATGACACAGCCAATCGTGCTGAATATTAATATACCAAATATTGAGTATTCCCATTTGAAAGGGTTTAAGCTAACTAAACCTGGACATTGTATCCACCAGAAATCTATTAAGAGCATTTATAAAGATAATCATGCGGAATATTTTTGGTTGGAAGGAAGCAATAAAGATTTTGTGGTAGAAAGAGATACTGACCTTTTGGCAATCAAAGAGAATTTTATTTCTATAACGCCGCTATCACTTGAATTTAACAATCGTATTGATCAATACGGCTTTGGGGTTGGGAAATGGGTGGAATCATTGAATTCAACATGGGTAAGCTAGGTGACGATGAAATAAAAAGAGGGCTTTAAATATGAATGAGAATATACTTTTATTGATCTTGCTTGCTCTTATTATTATCACATCTAAATCTATAGTGAAAATGATGAATGAAAATTATGAAAAATACAGAATTCTAATCTATTACGGCAGGATATTGCTTGGTTTTTTGATTGCAATGTTACTCTATATTGTTTACTTAATGTTAAAAGGTGAAGATATTATGAGCAAAATATTTGGATGATCCTTAGCAAATAGAGTCAATGATAATAGAGATAATCAATAACTGAATTATCATCGACTTTTTAAAAAATAAATCTTTTTCTATAATAAAATGATTTAACAATAGTACGATCTGTTCAAAACAAACGAATGATCAATTGCGATTTGATGAGAGGTTGTTTTGAAAAGGAGCGGGAAACGGGACTTGAACCCGCGGCCTTCGGCTTGGGAAGCCAACGCTCTACCAACTGAGCTATTCCCGCTTATTATTCATTGAATTGAGTTTTAATTATATATTAAAAAATGAAGGATTTCAATGATCTTTAAACCATAATTTCTTAATAGTCTCATCATTGGGAAAGAAATAGGTAAAGGAGAAAGAAGTGTACTACCATCCAAATAAGCGGAACAACCATTATGCCTCAAAAAATAAAAATTATCATAAAATCCTGTTCTACATCTTAATCACGGTATTAATTCTGAATGTTGTCTTTTTCATTGATTTTATCATTTATCACCATAAAATATATCCCAATATTGTTGTTTTGAATCAGGAAATTGGTTATAAAACGAAAGACCATGCTTATCAAATCTTGTACCCTGTTGTACAGCAAGCCATTGCCCAAAGGTTAATCATAAAGCATCAAGATTTAGAAATCAGTCTAATTCCAAAAGATGATTTGGGAATCTCAATCGATGTTCAGAAGATTTTTGACCATGCTTATTCGGTAGGTCGAACTGGCACATTTTTTGCAAGACTGAAAGAAAGAATATCATTACTTGGAAATACTCAAGAGCTTAATGACCTTAATGGCTGTTTAATCTTTGACCAAAACAGGTTTCAGGAATTTTATACTCAACTTCAACCACAAATCGAAGTGATCGCAAGTGATGCTTCAGTGAATTCCAATAGGATTATTGAAGCAAAAAATGGTATTCAAATTGATCGATCAATACTAATTAATAAAATTGAAAAAGCAATCCTTGATTCTATAAATAGCAACTTAATACAAGAAGTTATCGTCCCAGTTTTTTACCCAGAGCCAGATATATCAACGAATGAATTGCTTGAAAAAATTGGTATTCAATACAAAATAAGTACCTACGAAACATATCTTGAAGGAAAAGAAAAGAATACCATCTATAACATTCAGAAAGCTGCTAAACAAATACATGGTATTTTACTAGATCCAGAGGCAATGTTTTCATTTAACAGTGTTGTTGGGCCTGCAGAAAAGGAAGATGGCTATAAAGAAAGCACAATCATAGCAAATGGTCATTTTGTCAATGGATATGGTGGTGGAATCTGTCAGGTTTCAACGACTTTATATAATGCTGCCCTGTTAGCCGGGCTTCAAATTATAGAGAGATATCATCATTCCATTTATGGGGATGCTACCAGTTATGTGCCGCTTGGAAGAGATTCAGCGGTATACTTTGGACAAAAAGACCTAAAATTTAAGAATGTACTAGATCAAAAGCTTCTTCTGTTTTGTGATGTTACGGCATTGAAATTGACAATAACCATTTTTGGAGAAAAAGCCTTGAATCAAAGTGTTGACATCATATCTCAGGACAAGAAAACTTACAACTACGATATTATTGAGGTAGAAACAGGCAACAGTGATTTTTCCAAAGGTGATATTATACAAGAGGGTATTCCTGGATACAGTATAAAGATTTATCGGAAAATTGTAGATTCGCAAGAAGAAAGACTAGAGCTT
>JAFGSC010000256.1 GCA_016934875.1 Candidatus Atribacteria bacterium | reverse complement strand
CCTGGCCTGGCTGCTGAAGAATCCCAATGTCAGCACCGTTATCACCGGCGCCAGCCGCGTGGAGCAGGTGCATGAGAACATGAAGGCAATGGATGTGGTCGAAAAACTTACTAAAGAAGTTATAGAGCAGATTGAGGAGATTCTTTAGATCATAAATAAAGAATCATTTATCAGTAAGAAGCACTGTGACTTTCATCACAATTCCAAAGTTTATTTAACTGCTCCTTCAGTTAGACCTTTAACAAAATATCTTTGTCCCATTAAATAAATTACAAAGGTAGGGATAATCGCAACAGCCACTCCAGCCATAGTTAATGGAATATTAGTGGTATATTTTCCTTTAAACAAGGATAAACCCGGCATTAATGTTCTCATTTTATCGCTTTGTAAAAATATCAGACCAATAAGGATTTCATTCCAAACGTACAACCAATTTGTCAATGCTGCTGTTACAATTGCAGGCATAGAAAGAGGAATCATTATGCGGTAATAAATCTGAAACAGAGAACACCCATCAATTAGTGCAGCATCAATAATATCATTATGAATACTTTTAAAGAAATTTGTAAGTAAATACGTACTGATGGGTAACATGATGCCAGTGTAAATGATAATGGCAGAATAATAAGTGTTTATTAATCCAAGTTTAACCATGGATTTAAATAAAGGAATAACCAACACGGCGGGGGAAAGAACAAGCAGAGAAGTAACCGCCACAAATAAAGCGGATTTGCCGGGAAAATCAAACCTGGCAATCGCAAAACCCATCATACTTGCAACCAGTATTGAAATCAATACGGAAAAACCACTAATGATAAGACTATTTATTAACCAACGGAATATTGTTTCTCCTTCCATTAGCCGTTTAAAATTCTCCAAACTTAGTTCCAGTGGTAATCCCCATTTATTAAATAAATATTCATCAGGCGATTTAAACATCGTTACGAAAACATAGTATATTGGAACTAAAGCAATAACCACCATCGTTATCATGATGATTTGTTTCATAATGCGGGATAAGGCTATTTTCTTCATTTTACGAATCAATCCGTTTTACAATTTGATAACGAAGAATCATTAAGACAATGCCAACCAGTAAATAAACTATCGCAACTGATGATGCGATATTAAAGCGATTATAGATAAAACCATATTTGTAAACAAAAAATTCTCCTACTATTGTTTGATTGTTTGGTCCACCATTGGTCAGAATGAGAATGTAATCAAAAACAAAAGAGAATGCCGTAACTATAAGTAAAACAGCATAGAACTCGATGATATGGATAAGTTGCGGTATCGTAATATGAATCATTAATTGAAATCCTGATGCGCCATCAATTCTTGCCGCCTCATATAATTCTTTATCCACGGACATCAATCGAGCTAGAAATAAAATCGTGCCAAATCCTAATTCTTTCCAAACAATAACGCCTACTACAGATCCTAAAGCCAATCCCTGGTTTCCCAACCAATCTTGAATAAGAAAATTTAACCTTAGGACTCTAAGTGTCTCATTTAATAAACCCTTTAATTGTAAAATTTGGCTGAAAACAATTCCCATTGCAGCCACAGCTAGGATAACAGGAATGAAAATTATTGTTTGATATATCTGCCATCCTTTAATCCGTTCATATAAGAAAGTAGAAAATATTAAAGAAAGAATTATGAGAATTGGAACAATAACAAGTAATTTTATATTATTTGTGATCGCTTTTATAAATAAAGGATCACGAAAGGTAAAAATAAAATTATCAAACCCCAAAATCTCTTGTCCAACTGGACCTTGCCTGATACTCATACCGATTAATTGAATAATCGGGATTGCAAAAACAAAAAATATCCATGCCAAACCAGGCAGAAGGTAAATGTAACCAGCATATTGATTGATGCTTTTTTTAGAATGATTAACCATTTATTTCGATGATAATATAATGTGAGCTATTTGTCATGGTTTATGAACATCGAAAATCACATATAACAAACAGCCCACATTAATTTTTATGAGTAATTATTCTCCTGGTTTCGCCCAGGTGATCCAATTATCAAAATTAGGCGGGTTAGATTCTCTCCAATTTCTGGCAACATCCTCAATCAATTGAGCCGCTTCAGCGGGTGATAATGATTGTTGGAAAATTGCTTGGGATGCCGGCATGACACCTGTCTCCCAAATTTGAATTGCAGTCAATCCCTCCGGACATAATTGAGGTCTTTCTGAAATCCATTCAAATTCCTCTTTTTGTAATTCGGATTTAATAAGCGATGTATCAAAATTAGTGTTCGCAAATGGGATGCTGGTAATTTTATAGAATTCATCTACATTCTCTTTTGCATGCAGTGTTAGCAGAAAATCTGCAGCAACCTCTTTATAAGGCGACCATGATGTTATACCAAGACCTTGAGAGAAATAACACATAGATTCTGAAACAGGGCTCTCTGTGTAACTTGGCATACGCATTAAACCTACATTCTCTTCACCTAAATTTTCTATCGCAACTGGTAAAAAGGCATCATTTGCCTGAAGCATAGCAGCTTCTCCCCGACCAAATACTTCCCAGCCAGAATATAGATCCAAAGAATTGACATCTTCATTAAAACAACTAGCTTTTACCATTTGATCCAAAGCTTCAAGCCATTCCGCATGTTGTCGATCTTCAAATGATTCTTCTCCAATAGTTGCTCTCTGAATTGAATAAGCATCAGGTAATGATTGAACACCTAATTCGGAGTAATATATACCACCTTGGAACAAATCACGCATACCCGATGCCATTGGAGCAATACCTGATCTATTCAATATTTCACAGGCATTAAGCAATTCATCCATTGTTGAAGGTGGATTTTCAGGATCAAGACCAGCCTTCGTAAACAAATCTTTGTTGTACATCATCAGATAGGATTGCATATAGAATGGCATTGTCCATATTTTCCCATCATATGTTTTTGAAAAAGTATCAATCCACGTAGACATTTGTTCTTCAGTCGCATAATCACTGATAGGTACAATATTGCCTTCCCATACATCCTCCATCACATAAACACCACCAGAAAAAAGGAAAGCAATATCTGGCCCAGATTTTGCTGCTGCAGCTGCTTTGAATGCAGTCACAACAGTATCAATATTCTGTTCCACGAGTTCAAACACTACATTTGGATTTTCTTCTGTGTATTCGTCAGCGCGGTCTTTCAACCATTTCCCAGTTCCTGGCGCTTCAGGTTCTCCCCACCACCAAACAGTGAGTGTAATTGGTTCTTCAACGGATTCTTTCTCTGATGATTCTTGGTTTACATGTGTAACTGGCTTTGGATTTGCACAAGAAGCGATCAGAAAACTCGCAATTATTATGAGTACCGAGAAGAAGGTTTGTTTTTTTATTCTTTTCATTTCAATTTCCTTTCTTTGAAAATATTTTTGAAGTACAAAAAAAATTTTGTGGCGCACCTCCTTGGTTTTACTCATCTGATGACCTGATGTCTAGAATGATGATAGCATGTTTTTCTAAACATGTCAATATTTTTCTAAAATAATTTACTTAAACAGAATTTCAGCCACTTTATATGTATATATTATATTCTTATTAACCACTTTTCAGTGAAATATTGGAAATATTCGTCTATTTATATAGTTGACAATTATGACCGAAATGTTTTATAATAACGAATAATAATAAGACATCTGATGACTAAATCAACCAATAAAAGCAAAAAAATTCATGTTGGATCAATTACTGATCGAATAGCCGCAGAAATTCAACAATCTATTATTGAAGGTGAATTTCAAGATAACCAACAATTTCCATCACTGATTGAGATGGCCAAGCAATATGATGTAAGTGTCGCAACAATGCGGGAGGCATTAAGAAAATTGGAAGCACTTAATTATGTCCAAATCAAGCATGGAAAAGGGGTTTTTGTTCGCAGATCAGAGACGAGATTGCATTGGCAAGCTAAATTTACTAGTTTTTCTGAAACCATTCGTTCAAGAGGAAAATTGCCTGGTGCAAAATTACTTCATCAGGATATCATTCCGGCTTCTCAATTTGTGGCATCTCAACTTAATATTGGCAAAGGGACTCTTGTTTATTTCCTCAAAAGACTACGATATATTGACAATGAACCCATTGCAATAGAAGAATCTTTTTTACCTTATGAACGTTTTCCAAGTTTGTTTGAATTATATAAAGATCCTATGTCACTTTATCAGCTACTTCAGAATGAATATGAAGTTCGATTTATTGCTGGCATACAAACACTGGAGGCAATAAATCTAAATATCGAGGACAGCAAATTACTAGAAACCCAACCGGGGTCACCTGCTTTGAACGTCAATACAATTGCTTATGATTTCTATGATGTACCCGCTGAATTTGGCTCATCTCTATTTAGGGGTGATAAATACCGTTATGTTGTAAGGCTATCCAGGTAAAAATTTTAACCACAAATCACGAAAGGAAAAAATGATGAATCAATTATCTCACCCTGTGTTCACTGAACTCTTTAAAATAATTAAACAGGTAGAAGATACCCAAACCGAGAATATTATTAATGCAGCAAAATTAACAGCCACCAGTTTATTAAATAACGGCTTTTTACAGGTTTTTGGCTCAGGTCATAGTCATATGATGGTTGAAGAAATGTTCTTTAGAGCAGGTGGGCTTACCCAAATAAATGCCATTTTTGATGCGGATTTAATGCTACATATAAGTGCTTCTGGGAGCACGAAAATGGAGCGCTTAGAAGGTTTTGCTTCATTGGTGATGGATCGATATGAAATTAATCGGAATGATATTATGTTGATAATATCCAATTCCGGCCGAAATGCTGTTCCAATAGAAGCGGCAATCTATGCAAAAGAAAAAGGTTTGAAAGTGATTGTATTGACCTCTTGGAAATCTTATAAAGACACTAATATTCGGCATTCTTCAAAAAAACATCTTGCAAATTATGCTGATATTGTAATTGACACGTGCATACCTGAAGGAGACGCCATTATTTGCATGCAAGAATTACCAGAAAAAATTTGTCCAGCTTCAACAATCGTTAATGCTGCAATTTTACAGAGCTTTGTCTATGAAGTAGTCAAAGAAACAATCAATCAAGGAGCGCAACCACAAATATTCATCAGTGCAAATGTTGATCAGAAACAAGACATGACACAGATTATTACAGAATTAAAAAATCGGGTAAAACATTATTGATGAGATGAATAAAAAGATTGTCTATTCTGCAGCGATTGATATAGGGCAAACATCTACAAAATTTTCACTAATCAGTAATCAAGGAAGTATCAAATATTTCTTTGATATGTCCAGTGAAAAATTTTTTATCCATTTAGATCCTTTTGCTTTTTTGGTGAACCAGATTAAAAGTTTAATTAATAATGTCCAATCGCAAGGATTAGAAGTTTCTGCTATCGGAGTTTCCAGTACAATGGATGTAAATGCAGTAGATGGTACATTAAGATTTGTTAATACAGAACAATTCAATAAATGGAAAATTTTCTCATTAAAGGAATTTTTTCAAAATCAATTTAGGTTACCGATAGTAATCGAAAACGATGGAATTGCAGCTGCATGGGGGGAATTTTGTGTTGGTAGCGGCAAAGAAACAAGAAATTTTATTAATATAATGATTGGAACAGGGATTGGTGGTGGTGTAATTCTTGATGGTAATATTCTTCCCGACTCACTTGGGAGTGGATCATATTTTGGCCATATGTCAATCAATATAAATGGTGATGAATGCCCTTTATGCAACCATAAAGGTTGTTGGGAGATGTATGCATCAGGTTATGCCTTGGAAAAGCAGGCTGAAAAAATCTTATCCTCAACAAAACAAGATACTGTTCTATCCATAAAACCATCCGTTAGAGAGATTATCGAAGCAGCACAAACAGGAGATAATTTAGCAATTTTGCTTTTGAATGACTTGGGGTATTATCTGGGTTTTGGTCTTGTTAATTTGGTGAATATTTTTAATCCTGAATTAATCATTCTTGGTGGTGGGTTGATTCACGCTGATAAATTTTTCACCAAGCAAGCAATAGAAATATTGAATGAAAAAAGAATGCCACTACGAAATAAAATACGAGTTGTTATTTCAAAGCTTGGGGCTCAGGCAGCATTAATAGGTGTTGGCTTAATGGCAATTAATGAGTGTGAAAAAGATAAACAATAGAAATATTGTTTTTTTTACTTTTTATAACAAAATGATACTAATAATAATTTATTATGCTCGAATCAGAGATAATTATATTAATCTGCTGATAAATCACTAATCAATCCTTATACTTTTTTTAAACTGCGTGTGGTAAAGCTGTGCGTATATGCCAGCCTGTTCCAGCAGTTCGGTGTGCGTGCCGCGCTCCACGATCTGACCGCGATCAATGACCAGGATCAGGTCGGCT
>JAFGSC010000255.1 GCA_016934875.1 Candidatus Atribacteria bacterium | reverse complement strand
TTTTTATAGCATTAATACAAGATATGTTATAATATGAGTTGTATTATTTTTATGACTTCATTTATAAGTCGTCAGCATTTTTAGAGGAGATTTATTTTGGAAAACAATAAAGATATTCATCATATTGCTTTAGATAATAAAAATATATACCTCATTGGAACAGCACATGTTTCAAAATTGAGTGCAGATACCGTAAAAAAATTTATCGAAGAAGAAAAACCGGATTCAGTCTGTGTTGAGCTATGCTCTTCACGTTTTCAATCGATTACCAATCCAGATAAATGGAAGAATATGGATATCATAAATATTATTAAGCAAAAAAAAGCACTTCTATTGCTTGTAAATATGATCCTTTCAGCTTTTCAAAAAAGACTTGCCAGGCAATTGGGCATCAATCCGGGACAGGAAATGATTCAGGCAATTGAGTCTGCCAAAGAAAACAATATCCAGCTTATTTTAGCTGATCGCGACATCCAGGTTACTTTTACTAGAATCTGGAGAAAACTCAGTTTCTTTGGAAAATTTCGTTTGTTTTTTATGTTATTACTAAGTATTTTCAACAAAGAAGATATTTCTGAAGAAGAAATCGAAAAACTCAAATCGGAAGACATACTTACTGCTGCTTTGCAGGACTTAGCAACATCTTTCCCCAGATTAAAGAACACACTCATTGATGAGCGGGATCAATATTTGGCAGAAAAAATCAGGAATGCCCCCGGAGAAAAAATTTTAGCAGTTGTAGGTGCTGGCCATGTACCTGGAATCAAACAGGAAATATTTCAAGATCACGATTTAAATCTTTTAAATAGCATTCCAAAGAGTGCAGCGTGGTTAAAATGGCTTTTATGGATTATACCCATTGGAATTATTCTAATCATTTTTTCCACATTTCGACTATCTACCGTGAGTGGACTGAACCAAATCTTTTATTGGTTTATATGGAATGGTTCACTGTCTGCTTTAGGGACCATCATTGCTGCGGCTCACCCGCTTTCGATCTTAACTGCCTTCGTAGCAGCCCCTATTACCTCTTTGAATCCATTACTGGCTGCGGGTTGGTTTGCCGGTATTGTTGAGGCGTTGATTAGAAAGCCAAAGGTGCAAGATTTTGAAAATTTAGGAGATATTACTAATTTGGGTGATTTTTTTAGCAATCGGGTTACCAAAATACTCTTAATCGTAGCGTTGTCTAACCTGGGTAGTTCATTGGGCACCTTTATTGGCGGTGCGAAAGTTGTTCAAATCTTTTTTGATACAATTTCCTTTTAACTAAAATAATGCATTATTTTAAGAGAAGGCTATTCTTTTAATCTGACAATAGCCTTCTCTATTTTTATAACCATCTATTCTGCTTCAATGGTGATTTCTTTAGGTTTTTTCTCCGGGCTCTTGGGCATAGTGATCTCGAGAATACCGTTTTTAAATTTTGCCTTGATTTTGTCTTTCTGTACTTCTACTGGCAAGGATATTGTCCTGGAATAAGTTCCGTATATCCGTTCACAACAGTAATAATCCTCTTTCTTGGTTTCTTTATCCTTTTCTATTTCACCATGAATCGTAAGGCTGTTATCGCTTAATGAAATTTTAACATCCTTTTTTTCAGCCCCGGGTAACTCTATTTTAGCAATCAATTGATCTTTTTTGTCGATCAAATCAACAGCGGGCGACCAAATGCCACCTTCTTCCCAACTTCTTCTTTTGCCCAAAGTTGGTCTATTCATAATATCAAAGAATTCATCAAAAAAATTTCTCATCAAACTTTCTCTTGGTTCCCAACGAATCAAATCCATAATTAACCCTCCTTGTCTCCAGCTTGACTTTAAATAAAGTAATCCAGCAGTTTTTTTAAAGCATCCCTAATCATATTCATTTCATCTTCTGAAAAATTTTTTTGTAGATCCTGTTCAAACAATTCGCTATTCCGTTTTATCTTTTCTTTCACCTCCTTACCTCTATTGGAAAGAGTAACGGCAACTGAACGTCGATCATATTGACTGATTCTACGAACAAAGTAACCTTTTTGAACTAAATTCTCGATGACTCTACTACTTCTTGATGGTGATAGCTCCATTACCTTCGCCATTTCCTGACAAGTCATTTCTACTCCATCCTGCTGTGCCATAATACCACGGTATTCGGCAATGGAAAGGTTACAAAATAAAAACATATTTTCTTGCTCAAGCATTTTATTCAATTTTAAACTGATAATAAGATTTACAATATCTTCATTCATATCGCAATCCTTATTTGTTAATAACATATTATGCTATTAGCATATATACTACATTCATTATATAAAAGACTGTAATTTTGTCAAGTCGTCATGTTCTTATTTGCCCACAGATTTCCGGTATCTTTCAATAAAACGATTCGTTGAACTATCGTGCTGGAGTGTCATCGGAGCTTTACCATTGATCTCGGCTAATATTTTTTCTGCCAGTATCTTTCCTAATTCTACTCCCCATTGATCAAAGGAATCAATTTGCCATATTACTCCCTGCGTAAAGACGCTGTGTTCATACAATGCAATTAACTTTCCCAAAGTTGATGGTGTCAATTGGTCCAACATGATCATACTCGAAGGACGATTTCCTTTAAATATTCTATAAAGTATTGAATGTTCAGGTATACCTTCATCTTGGGCTTCTTGCAATGTTTTACCAAAAGCCAGTGCTTCTGCTTGAGCAAGCATATTCGCTATAAGTAAATCATGGTGATGTGCCGGTGGGTTAAGTGACTTTGAAAAGGCAATAAAATTACAAGGGATGAGCTTTGTTCCCTGATGGATTAATTGATAAAAAGAATGCTGACCATTTGTTCCGGGCGCTCCCCAATAAATTGGCCCAGTCTGGTAAGATGCTTCTCTTCCGCCAACAATCATCTGCTTACCGTTGCTCTCCATGGTAAGTTGTTGCAAATAAGCGGGAAAATTCTTTAAATACTGTTCGTAGGGTAATACAGCTATGGTCTGGGCATTAAAAAAATTATTGTACCAAATCCCAAGCAAAGCCATAATTACCGGTATATTTTTATCGAAGGGAGAGTTATAGAAATGTTGATCTATCTGATGAAAACCATTAAGCATATCACGGTATTTTTCAGGGCCGATAGCAAGCATAATGGAAAGTCCAATGGCTGAACACATTGAATATCTGCCTCCCACCCAGTCCCAGAATTCGAATATATTACTCGGAAGGATACCAAATTCTTTTACCTTCGAAA
>JAFGSC010000254.1 GCA_016934875.1 Candidatus Atribacteria bacterium | reverse complement strand
TATTGGCTTTCAATTAAGTGAAGATATTATTCACTCCCAGTCGGGAGAGATCATCGCTCAAAATGGTCAAATACTTGATAAGGACCTCATTCTTAGAATAAGTGATTACCGAAGTGAGGTAAAGGTAAAGAAGGGTAACGCTTTATGCAAGGATGATATTGTTGCCTCATTAAGATATCTTGTGAATCTGTATTACGGCATTGGATATATTGACGATATTGATCATCTTGGAAACAGAAGGGTTAAAACCGTTGGAGAGTTATTGTTGGATCAATTTTACATTGGATTGATACGAATGGAAAGAGTGATTAAGGAAAGAATGACCATTCAACCGGATCTCTCGGCGGTAACGCCACAGGCACTGATTAATATCCGGCCATTGGTTGCTTCTATTAAGCAATTTTTTGGTAGTAGCCAACTGTCTCAATTTATGGATCAGACGAATCCACTTTCAGAAATAACCCATAAAAGAAGATTGTCAGCACTTGGACCTGGAGGTTTAACGAGAGAGAGAGCGGGCTTTGAAGTACGAGATGTGCACTATAGCCACTATGGAAGAATTTGTCCTATTGAAACACCCGAAGGACCTAATATTGGATTAATTGGTTCTCTGAGCATTTACGGTAGGATTAATGATTTTGGTTTTATCGAGACACCTTATCGAAAGGTTGAAGATGGAGCATTAACGGATCAGATTACCTTTTTGACTGCCGATGAAGAGGATCAGTATAAAATAGCACAAATGACCATAGAAATTGATCAAGACAATCGAATTATTCAAGAAGATGTCCCTTGTCGTTACCGTGATGACTATTTGACTGTGAATCCCAAGGAGGTTGATTTTATTGATGTTGCCCCAAATCAAATGGCTAGTATTTCTGCGAGTTTGATTCCTTTTTTGGAACATGATGATGCTAACCGGGCATTAATGGGAACCAACATGCAAAGGCAGTCTGTTCCAGTGGTTAAAACGGAAATGCCTTTTGTCATGACTGGAATGGAAGAAAAGGTGGCTATGGACTCGGGAACGATCATTATCGCCGAAGAAGATGGTGTGGTTGAAAAAGTCAATGGAAACAGTATCGTTATTAAGAACGAACATAATATTAGAAAAGAATATTTCCTAAAAAAGTTTTACCGCTCTAACCAGGGGACTTGTATTAACCAGGTACCTATTGTAGATGCAGGCCAAAAAGTTACCAAGGGTACACCTATCGCTGATGGTCCAAATACAAATCAGGGATTTCTGTCTTTAGGGAAGAATGTTTTAGTTGCTTACATGTCCTGGGAAGGATACAATTTTGAAGATGCAATCGTTATCAGTGAAAAGTTAGTTCAAAAAGATACTTTTACTTCAATCCATATCAGCGAGCATGAATGTGATGCTCGCGATACAAAATTAGGGCCGGAAGAGATTACTGCAGATATACCAAATATTGGTGAGAATAATCTTGCAAATCTAGATTCGGATGGTATTGTTCGAATTGGTACCGAAGTTGAATCTGGAGATATTTTGGTAGGCAAGGTAACACCAAAAGGAGAAACCGAGTTAGGACCAGAAGAAAGATTATTAAGAGCTATTTTTGGAGAAAAAGCCAGGGAAGTAAGGGATACCTCCCTTCGTGTTCCGCACGGTGATCGGGGAAAAGTCATTGATGTGAAAGTCTTTTCGCGCGAGAATGGCGATGAGATACCCCCTGGGGTTAATAAAATCGTCAGGGTTTTTATCGCTCAGAAGAGAAAAGTGTCTGAGGGAGATAAAATCTCAGGTAGGCATGGGAATAAGGGTGTTATAGCTAAGATATTACCTGAGAATGATATGCCTTACTTGCCAGATGGTACGCCCATAGATATTGTCCTCAATCCATTGGGTGTTCCTTCTAGAATGAATGTCGGACAGATATTTGAGGTTCATTTAGGCTGGGTTGCCAAAACACTCGGAGTGAAAATTATTACCCCTGTATTTAATGGTGCTACTGAGGATGAAATCAGAAAGGCACTGATTGATGCTGGTTTACCCGGTGATGGTAAGAGTACTTTGTATGATGGTAGAACCGGATTACCATTTCATCAAAAGGTAACCGTTGGATATAGCTATATTTTGAAATTGATTCATCTAGTAGATGACAAAATTCATGCTCGGTCTACAGGACCTTACTCTCTAGTGACGCAACAACCCTTGGGAGGTAAAGCTCAATTTGGTGGTCAGCGTTTTGGAGAAATGGAAGTATGGGCTTTAGAGGGCTATGGAGCGGCATATAATTTACAGGAAATGCTAACGGTAAAATCAGATGATGTCTCAGGAAGAATTAAAACATATGAATCAATTGTCAAAGGAGAAAATATTCCAGTTCCTGGCATCCCTGAATCTTTTAAGGTTTTAATTAGAGAGTTAAGAAGTCTTTGCTTAAATGTAAAAGTAATGGACCGTGAAGGGAAAGAGATTGAGATTAAAGAGGATCTGGATGTAAAAGATAAAATAGATCAAGATTTTATTAGTCATATCACCTGATAGGTCTCAATATATTCTTTCGATAACGAAACAGGTAAAAGAAAGAAAATAAAAATATAATGATAAGTACTATTTTGTCTTGCAAAGATTATAAAATAGGGAGGTAATGCGGTTGGAAATTTCCGAAAGAATTCACGCTATTACTATAGGATTAGCTTCTCCAGAGGATATTCGAAAATGGTCTTACGGGGAAGTAAAAAAACCAGAAACAATTAATTATAGAACGCTTAAGCCTGAGAAAGATGGCTTATTCTGCGAGCGTATTTTCGGGCCTATTAAAGATTGGGAGTGTAGTTGTGGAAAATATAAGCGAATCAGATATAAAGGAGTTATCTGTGACCGTTGTGGTGTAGAAGTTACCAAAGCAATTACCCGAAGGGAAAGGATGGGACACATTGAACTAGCGTGTCC
>JAFGSC010000253.1 GCA_016934875.1 Candidatus Atribacteria bacterium | reverse complement strand
CTGCTTTCAAATCTACCAAAGCTGTTGCAACATTGTCTTTTGGATTAACCACGATAGATTTTTTCTTTGCCAATTTATTTCCCTCCTATATTATTTAATCTTTATATTTTTGTATTGGAAAAATCTCCACAATCTCTCTTTTTGAATCAACTTTTACTTTGTCACCCATCTTTATTTCTACCGTAATGCTAAATTACAAAATTTTGTTTCATCATATCTATATCCCGATCTTAAAATGATGGATTATTTCTTTAAGACAACATAAGGGCCTTCTTTGATAAAAGCCATTGATGGATATTTTTTCTGAGAATAACAATAATAGATGGCATTCTGTACCATTGCGGTAATATCTTTTGAGGAATTTTCTATCAATTTGTATCCACTCAATCCAGGAAGGCGATCAAGAATTTCGGGAAGGATATTCACTGTACAATAAATAAGGTGATCAAATCCACCTATTCTAACAAAAAATTGTTCCCATTTCTGAACCTCCCACTGATCATAGGTAAAATTCCAATCCTTGCTGGAAATGAGAGGGTAAAAATGACCTAAGCCGACTTCCATGAACTTTTTCATTAAATCTTTATAGTATTGACTTCCAATTGGCTCTTGATCTTGATTATGCGCCAATAAAATAATATGCCCATCTTTTTTCAAAGCAGGCAAAGCACCCCAAGCACCCTTGATTGCCTGATAATGATTCACAGCACCTTTCCCTGCATGAGTCAATACAATGTCATATTCTCTTTGAATGCGAACAATGGAAAGTTGCTCTAACTGCTCTACTGCACTCTGGTGAGATTGTTCCAGATCTCCCGTATAGACTCCACATATCCTGTGATCACCGTTAATTAGAACATTCACCGTATAATCAACCCGAACTCTCCTGGCAACTTCCAAAGCAAATTCATGACAGGGGTTATTTTCAAAGATTAAATTATCAGCATGCTTATCAGCCATAAATTGGGGGCCATGAAAAACCCTCGTTGCTTCAATGTTAACCATTCCAGGACATACGGCTTTTCGACCTCCGGAAGCTCCAGCCATAAAATGTGCTTCGACTAAGCCAGTCACAATATGAATATCTGCTTGCATAAAATCTTTATTAATGCTAACTGGAACGCCCATAACATCTCCAACAAGAATTAGATCTTTTGAATAACAATCATGATCTATCAATTGATAGCTTTGTGATACTTTTTCCCCAAACGACTTCTTTTTCCATTCTAAAGTAGTCGGCGCATGCGTTCCACAACCAATAATGATTTTAATATTTTCTTTTCTAATCCCTTTTTTTTCAAGTCTTGATAAGATAGGAGACAGGATATTTTCATCTTTTTCGCAATGATAGGGAACAGGACGGGTATTGTCAGAAACTGCGATCGCTACGGTTATTTCGTTCGCAGGTTTTTCATGAGAAGAAATAATCTCCTCAATTGTTTTACTTTGAATAGGATGATCAAATGCATTTTCAATTTCTTTCTTTACCTCCTTTAAAGGAGGTATATCCTGCATCTGCAAGATCTCACATTCAGGTGGAACTTCTACAGTAAGATATTCTTCCAAGTATTCAATATTTACTTTTTTCCATCCCTTAGTATCAATTTTTCCATAGCCATTACTCATCATCATCACTTCATTTCTTATTTTCTTGAAAATTTATCAAGGGCCAATATCTCTTCAGATATAGAAATATTGACCCTTTTGGTTATAAATTGGTTATCTTAAATAAACTTAATGACTAGACAACTATTCGCTTGTTAGCTTAAACCTAAGTTTTTCATTGTTTCAGGAGTCGGTTTCCCATCACTATCCCATCCTCTTATTTTATAGTATCCGCTAATCGCTGATTCTACTTCACTAGGTTTTGGTGTTTTGCCGGCTCTAACTCCCTTTTTAGAAGGTAAATTAACCACCTCAGGTAACTTATCATCCTTCCTACTGAATCCCCACTTCACATTCACGGCTCTTTTTAGCGTGGATATTCTTTCGCCAATCTTTAAAAACTCATCCATTGGCATATTCCATCCAGTAATTGCATTAATACTATTTAACACATCGGTAAGTCCAAATCCTCCAAATACCATGAAACCACACTGGGTAGCAGAATCCAATATCGCACTTGCATCATGGAATTTAGCCGCCACATAATCTTTTCCTTCCATTACAAATCGAGGAGGTGCTTCAGTTATCCCCATTTCTGGTATGAGCAGGCCAACCTCAGACTGGTAGCAAAGACCATGGGTATGGCAAGCACCCCGTGAACTTGTCGCATAACTTACAGCCAGAGAGAAAAAGGCACGAGGATCATGGGCTGGAAAGTCCATCCCTTTGACATGAACCGCCATCGAAGGTGCTTCTCCGCCAATCTTTTCAGCTGCCTTCACAATTCCATCAGCTGCGAGCGCACCTAATTTTTCTTTATTGGCAATTTGTCGAATTACCTCTACGAGTTGATCACCGTCTCCCCATTTTAACTCCATCCCAAATGTATCGTCTTTATTTAGTAAACCCTTTTCATAGCACTCTGTGGCAAAGGCTGCAAAAGCACCGGCAGAGATTACATCTAAACCGTACAAATTACAGATCTCGTTTGCTTTAGCAATTGCATGGAGATCATCTACTAAATTGCATCCCCCCAACATACCGAGTGCCTCGTACTCGGGACCACTACCGGTAACAGCATATTTAGCAGGTTCTTTCGTTTCAATATGTCGATGACAATGTATAGGGCAGTTTTGGCAAGCAATCTTAGCGCACTCAGCCAAGTCTACATTCAGCGCTTCGGAGTAATAAGGATAATTTAACTTCGCGTATTCTTTATCCCAAACTAAGCCCGAATCCCCTTTCCAATACTTAACGGGAAGATCACCTCGTTCTTCAGCTGGTTCACAAGTAGTACCTCCTTTTAAGAATGCTTCCGGTGCATTTTCCCGAATCCGTTTATTTAATTCCCTGGTTAAATCACGGATCTTTTGAGAATCGGCAATTTCTGGGGTCTTTGTACCTTTAACTGCAATAGCCTTTAAATTTTTTGATCCCATTACGGCTCCCAGACCACCACGGCCTGCAAAACTATGCTTATCTACCACAAGGCAGGCAAACGCAATGAGTTTTTCACCGGAGGGTCCAATATCAATCACGCTGGCTTTTGGCTCATTTAATTCTTCTCGAATCATATCTGCAGTTTCAGCGGTATTTTTCCCCAACAAAGAAGACGCATCTTTAAACTCTACTTTTCCGTCATTAATCCATAAATAAATCGGTTTGTCGGATTTTCCCTGTACTATCAAAGTATCATAGCCAGTCTTCTTTAACGATTGGGCCATGCTTCCCCCTGCCATAGAATAACAAATCGCATTCGTCAGGGGGGACTTTGCAACGGTGATAAATTTCCCACTACCGGGGACCGGACTGGCTTGAAATGGACCAACCCCCATGATCAACCTGTTTTCAGGATCCAATGCGCCGACTTCAGGTCCTACTTCCTTGTACAAAATATCAGCCGCAAAGCCAACTCCGCCTAAATATTTGCGGCAGTACTCTTCCGAAATTTTTTCCTCACTGACTTTTTTTGTTGTCAGGTCAACTCTTAGTATTTTTCCCCAATACCCATTTGGCATTTTAATTCCTCCTATTATTTATCTGGAATATTTGCGAGAACTGCAAAAATAAAGCTAATTGATCACCCCCTCAATTCTTGTTTTATATTCGCATCTCCTTTCCAAATACGGGAGGAATAATTGTTTCCTTTTATTCCCTGTCGGTCAGAAAGCCATAGGGTATGACTTTAGGTTTTCAGACTCGGAGATTTAAAGAAGCGCATTCAATATTTAATTTTCAAATAGCTCTTTATAAAGATGATTACAATATTTGTTAGTTTCTTATTTTTTTGTCTAACCTGATATTTTGGTATTTTACAATGTAATTTCCAAAATTTTTATCATGATAATTCTTCGTCAGAAAATTCTATGCTTTCCCTGCTGAATCAAACACTTGCATACGTTTGACGGCAACTTCTTTCATTCCCTCTTTAAGACTGCAACAACAGTCTAGAACCCATTTGTATTTTCCTTCATCTAATAATGTTTTAATATTCGAGATTGCCTGTTGGCTCATTTCAGTAAAAATGTTGATTTTGCAAATACCTTCTCTTACTGTTTTTCGAAAATCATCATCAGCGATACCTGAACCACCATGCAAAACTAGTGGCACTTTACTCACTGACTCTAATTTCATCAATAATTCATGATCGATCTTGGGTGTTTTTTTATAAAGCCCATGAGCATTTCCAATAGATACCGCTAAAGCGTCAACATCCGTTAACTCTACAAATTTTTCAATCTCTTGAGGAACAGTCTTAAATGAATCATCGTTGTCTTGTCCATAGGTACTGCCTTCTCCTACATGACCAAGTTCGGCCTCAACAGTAATACTCAGTGGTTTACAAATTTCTACAACTTTTTTACTAATTGCGACGTTATCGTCAAATGGTTTCATAGAAGCATCGATCATTACTGAAGTAAAGCCATTTCGAATTGCCTTTAAAACATATTCAATAGACTGTCCATGATCAAGATGAAAAGCAATCGGAACTTTTGCATCTTGCGCAAGTTTTCTGGCAACGAT
>JAFGSC010000252.1 GCA_016934875.1 Candidatus Atribacteria bacterium | reverse complement strand
TAAAAGTATCTTGCAATACGAAAGCCCTATCATCAATGGCGACGGAAGCTATAGCCGCGACTTTACCTACATCGACAATGTGATACAAGCCAACGAACTCGCCGCCATTACTCCCTCCGATGTAATTAGAGAAAGACTAAATCATTATTTCAGCCATCCCGATAGCTATCGGGAGCTATCAGCCTACAGCCAACAGCCAACAGCTAATAGCCAAGAGCCAATAATGCCCGTTTTCAACGTAGCCTACGGACAAGCCACCACCCTATTCCAACTTTTTGATGCATTGCAAAGCAACTTGGCCAACTACGACCCCAAAGTGAACGAAGTAAACGTAAAAATTGGCCCCAAACGCGAAGGCGATATCCCTCACTCTTTGGCTTCGGTTGAAAAAATAAAAGCCGTCTTAAATTACAATCCAAAATACAGTGCGGAAGATGGGTTTTTTGAGGCTTGCGAATGGTATTATGGGCATTTGAAGTAGATGCTCAAAGGTTGAAAACAATGAACTGAACTTTTAAACATTACTTCATTACCACATTAAATCATCAGCAAATTAACACACTATGTTGCATCTTATAGGAAGAGAAAAAGAATTCTTTACAGAAGATATCAGGAATCATCAAAAAGAATTGGAAAGGATAGTCTCTGATTCCAGATTTCTGGTTATCGGAGGAGCCGGTTCCATTGGACAGGCGGTGACCAAGGAGATTTTTAAGCGAAATCCAAAGAAACTCCATGTGGTGGATATCAGCGAAAACAATATGGTGGAGCTGGTAAGGGATATCAGAAGCTCTTTTGGCTATATAACTGGCGATTTTCAAACATTTGCCCTGGATGTGGGTTCCATAGAATACGATGCTTTTTTTGAGGCAGACGGCAAATATGATTATGTTTTGAATTTATCTGCTTTAAAGCATGTGCGCAGTGAAAAAGATCCTTATACCTTGATGCGCATGATTGATGTGAATATTTTCAATACCGATAAAACCATCCAACAATCTATAAATAAAGGAGTAAAAAAATATTTCTGTGTTTCAACCGATAAGGCCGCCAATCCGGTAAATATGATGGGCGCCTCCAAGCGAATTATGGAAATGTTTGTAAATAAAAGGAGTCAGGACATAAAGGTTTCCATGGCGCGATTTGCGAATGTGGCTTTTTCTGATGGATCACTGATGTATGGTTTTGATCAAAGGATTAAAAAACGACAACCCATTGTAGCACCCAACGATATCAAACGCTATTTTGTTACGCCAAAGGAATCCGGGGAATTATGCCTGATGTCCTGCATCTTTGGAGAAAACAGGGATATTTTCTTTCCCAAATTAAATGAGAATTTGCATTTAATCACGTTTAGCGAAATAGCTGAACGCTACTTAAAAGCGAATGGTTACGAACCACATATTTGTGAAACAGAAGAAGAAGCCAGAAAATTTTTTAGAGAAAAAGAAAATAAAAAGCCTGTGCTGAGCGCAGTCGAAGCATGGCCCTGTCTTTTTACAGAAAGCAATACCACCGGGGAAAAAGATATTGAAGAATTCTATACAGATAAGGAAACCCTCAATATGGAAAGTTTTGAAAATATTGGAGTGATTAAAAATGAGCTTAATTACGAAAACAAAAAGCTTGAGCTGTTTTCCGCTACCATTAGCAACTTAAAGAAAGCAAAATCCTGGGCTAAAGAAGATTTGGTGGAACTCTTTTTTCAAATGATTCCGGATTTTGGGCATATGGAAAAGGGGAAGTATTTGGATGGGAAAATGTAATCCACAAATGTTCACAAATAAGAACACAAATGCACACAAATAATAAGGAAGAATATCCATTCAAAAAAGAATGTTATGATATTATTGGCTGTGCAATGGAAGTTCACAATGAACTCGGCAGCGGTTTTCTGGAAGCAGTTTATCAGAAAGCCTTAGGTATTGTTTTCGAAGAAAAAGCAATCCCTTTTGTAAAAGAAACAATACTCGAGATAAATTTTAAAGGAATTGTATTAAATAAAAAATACATAGCCGATTTCCTTTGTTACAATGAAATAATTGTAGAATTAAAAGCAAAGGATGGTCTTGGAGAACATGATATTGCTCAGGTGCTTAACTATCTAAAAGCAACGGGTAAAAAACTAGGCTTACTTATCAATTTTGGAACGACAAAACTTCAATACAAACGAGTTATATTATGATATTTGTGTTCATTTGTGAAATCAATTTGAGATAATTTGTGGAAAAAGAATTAAACAAAATAGTTCAGTTTATCAGAGAATTATACAAACAACCCGAAGGTTTTATCCCCCTTCATGCACCGGTATTTGCCGGAAATGAAAAGAAATACTTAAACGAGTGCATCGATACCACCTTTGTTTCTTCCGTAGGGAAATTTGTTGACCAGTTTGAAATTGAAATAGCAAAATATACAGGAGCCAAAAATGCCGTTTCGGTTGTAAATGGCACCAATGCGCTGCATTTGGCTTTAAAACTTGTTGGGGTGAAAGCCGGCGATGAGGTGATAACCCAGGCGCTTACCTTTATTGCCACAGCAAATGCCATTAGCTATTGCGATGCAAAACCAGTTTTTCTGGATGTGGATAAGGATACGATGGGGCTAAGTCCCAAAGCACTGCTTCATTTTTTGGAAACAGAAACAGAACAAAAACCGGACGGATGTTACAATATAAAAACAAAGCGAAGAATTGCGGCCTGTGTTCCCATGCATACTTTTGGACATCCTTGCCGGATTGATGAGATAGAAGAAATTTGTGCTAAATACAATATTGAATTGGTTGAAGATGCTGCTGAAAGCCTGGGGAGTTCTTTTAGTGGGCAGCACACCGGTACCTTTGGAAAAATAGGGGTTTTGAGTTTCAATGGAAATAAAGTAATTACAACCGGTGGTGGAGGAATGCTTTTATTCAATGATGAAAAATTAGCCCAAAAAGCAAAGCATTTGACAACCCAAGCCAAAGTGCCCCATGCCTGGGAGTTTGTACACGACGAAATAGGCTATAATTACCGAATGCCCAATATCAATGCCGCTTTAGGAGTTGCACAATTGGAAAATCTAGCGGAATTTGTAAAATCGAAACGCCAAATTGCACAAGAATACGCACGCTTTTTCTCTGCTGCAGATTTAAACATTACCTTTTTTACCGAGCCTATTAATGCAAAAGCTAACTATTGGTTAAATTTATTAATTTTGGAAGACAGGAAAAGCCGGGACCAATTTCTTGAATATACAAATGCCAAAGGCGTGATGACAAGACCTGTTTGGGAATTGATGAATAATTTGCCCATGTTTAAAGATTGCCAGCTTGGCGATCTAAGCAATGCTGAATGGTTGGCGGATAGAGTTGTGAATATCCCTAGTAGTGTAATTTTATGAAGGCTAATGAAAATATAATTTTAATTGGTGGAGGAGGCCATTGCAAGGCTTGCATCGATGTAATTGAAACCGAAAATAAGTTTCAAATTATAGGGATTATAGATGTGCCTGAAAAATTGGGGCAAGTAATTTTAGGTTATAAAATTATTGGCAACGATGATAATATCCCCGATTTCGCAAAACAAGGATATAATTTCTTAATAACTATTGGGCATTTAGGTAATCCAAATCAACGCATTAAGCTTTACGATATAGTAAAAGAAAACGGAGGTTTACTACCTGTAATTATTTCTCCAATTGCACATGTTTCTAAACATTCAAGTATTTTACAAGGAACAATTATAATGCATCATGCCCTTATTAATGCTGATGCCAAGATAAGCGAAAATTGTATTATCAATAACAAAGCTTTGATTGAACATGATGTTATTATCGAAGATAATACACATATTTCAACAGGTGCTTTAATTAATGGGAATTGCCGAATTGGAAAGAATTGTTTGGTTGGCAGTGGTGTTGTAGTTAAACAATTAATAAATATTTGTCAAAACACGATTGTTGGAGCAGGTGCAGTTGTTGTTTGTGACATTGTTAATAGTGGTATATATACTGGAATTCCAGCAAAAAAAAAAGACAATGAATAGAACATTTATAATTGCTGAAGCTGGGGTAAATCACAATGGTGATATCAATGTAGCCAAGAAATTGATTGATGTGGCGGTTGTTGCAGGTGCTGATGCGGTAAAATTTCAAACCTTTAAAACGGAGCATTTGGTTTCTAAAAATGCGATGAAGGCCGATTATCAGCAGGAAACAACTGATTCAAATGAAACACAGTTTGAGATGATCAAAAAGCTTGAATTAAATCCTGAGACTCATATCGCATTAATGGCTTATTGCAAAGAAAAAGGCATCCAATTTTTATCCACCCCATTTGACCATGACAGCATAAATTTACTCAATGATTTGGGTCTTGAAACATTTAAAATCCCTAGCGGGGAAATTACAAACCTGCTTTATCTAAGGCATATTGGAAGTTTAAATAGGGAGATCATTCTGTCTACCGGTATGGCTGATATGGGTGAGATTGAGGATGCGCTAAATATATTGGTTGATTCGGGAACAATTAGAGAGAACATATGCATTCTTCATGCCAATACGGAATATCCAACTCGCATGGAAGATGTTAATTTGAAAGCCATGAAAACAATTGGTAAAGCTTTTAAAATTAAATATGGATATTCAGATCATACATTAGGTGTTGAAGTGCCAATTGCCGCTGTCGCGTTGGGTGCGAGTGTTATCGAGAAGCACTTCACCTTGGATAGAAATATGGCGGGACCCGACCACCAGGCTTCATTAGAACCAAATGAATTAAAGGATATGGTGAAGGCAATACGGAATATTGAGCTTGCGTTGGGTGATGGAATAAAAAGAGCCTCAAATTCTGAAAGAAAGAATAAAGAAATAGCAAGGAAAAGCATCATTGCCATTAAGGACATTAAAAGTGGAGAGCTATTTACAGAAAATAACCTAGGAATAAAGCGACCTGGTAATGGAATTTCCCCAATGAGGTGGGATGAATTAATGGGCAAGCATGCAAATAGAGATTTCAAGGTTGATGATTTGATTGAAATTTAGATAATGAAAATAGGAATACTCACAAGCTCTCGAGCAGATTTCGGAATATATTATCCCTTGGTAAAAGAACTTTGGAAGGATGATTTTTTTGAAATTGAAATTATTGCTTTTGGAACTCATCTTAAGAAAGAATACGGCTATACAATTGAAGAAATAAAAAAACTAGGTTTTGAAGTCAAACATAAAATAGAAACTTTAACAAAGAACGATGGGGCAATTGATATTTCCAACAATATTGGTGATGCCATAATAAAGTTCTCCCATTTTTGGGATAAGAATAAATTTGATCTGGTTTTTGCATTGGGTGACCGCTATGAAATGTTTGCGGCCGTTACTGCAGCTAGCACATTTAATATTAACATTGCTCATCTTCATGCAGGAGAAACTACTCTTGGGGCTATCGATAATATATATAGACACAGCATTTCATTGATGTCGAAATACCTTTTTGTCTCAACGGATGAATACAAAGAAAGAGCCACTGAAATAAGCCAACAAGCAGAGCATGTTTTTAATGTTGGAGCTTTAAGTATCGATAATTTGGTTCATCAGGATTTTTACTCTAAAGAAGAGTTTTACGAAGCATTTAAAATTGATCTAAAAACACCAAGTATATTAACAACATTTCATCCGGAAACTGTTTCAATTGAAAGAAATGAAGAGTATATAGATGAATTAATTGCAGCATTGGCTGAGTTAAAGCATAAATATCAAATCATTATCACGATGCCTAATTCCGATACTAAAGGTGATATGATTAGACAAAGGCTCATTGAATTTGGTAAGGGATCGCATAGTGTAAAATTAGTTGAATCTCTTGGAATGAAGGGTTATTTAAGTGCCATGAAATTCTGCTCTATGTTATTAGGAAATACATCTAGCGGATTTGTGGAGGCTTCCTTTTTTCCGAAATGGGTAATAAATTTAGGGGATAGACAAAAAGGAAGAATCCTAGCGAAAAACATCCTAAACACGAAAATTAGTAAGGAAGAAATATTAACGACAGTAAATAGTATTGAGAATTCGGAATTGCCTCTTAATACCCATATTTATGGCGAAGGGAACGCTTCTAAAAAAATAATTTCAAGAATTAAAATGCTCTATGGAATTAAGTAAATACACAATAAATATCAATGCATCTCTAATGGATGTATTAAAAAAGATAGATCAATTAACCACTGTGCAGACGGTATTTGTTATTGACAATGAAAATAAAGTTGTTGGAACTATTACTGATGGCGATATTCGAAGAGGTTTGATTAGGGGTTTAAATCTTGAAAACACCATCCTCGATTTCCTTTACAAGGATTTTCAGTTTATCCTTCAAGGAAAAAACAACTTTGATAAGTTGAAAGTGTTCAGAGAGAAAAAATTAAAAGCAGTCCCTTTATTAACGGAAGATAGGAAACTTGTAAAAATCATTGATTTTACAACGGCTAAATCAATATTACCAATAGATGCATTGATTATGGCTGGAGGTGAGGGGAAACGCTTACTTCCTTTGACAAAGGATGTCCCTAAGCCACTTTTAAAAATTGGGGGCAAAGAGATAATAGCTTATAATTTTGACAGATTATTACAATACGGTATTACAAGGCAGTATGTTTCGGTTAAGTATTTAAGTAAACAAATTATTGATTTTTGTGAAGATTATGACGAGAATATCAATTTTCGTATAATAAAAGAGAAAAAATTTCTCGGAACAGCCGGAGCCTTGTCACTTATCGATGATTTCTATAATGATACGGTACTTCTAATGAACTCAGATATTCTGACTAATATTGATTATGAAGATTTTTATAAAACATTTTTAGAAAAAGATGCAGATATAATGGTAGCGTCTATTCCGTATCATGTTAACCTACCTTATGCTATTTTTGATTCAGATGACAGGAATGTAAAGGCTTTTAAAGAAAAACCCAGTTATATTTACTATGCTAATGCTGGAATCTATCTCCTTAAAAGAAATATACTAAATATGATCCCATCAGATCAATTTTATGATGCTACTGATTTAATGGAACAAGTGATTAAGTTGGGTAAAAAGTTGATACATTATCCAATTCAAACATATTGGATGGATATTGGCAAACATGAAGATTTTGAAAAAGCACAAAAAGATATTGCACATATTAAATGGTAAAAAAATGATATTAGATAAAATAGAAAACATTCAATTTTATAACGGAATTGGAGTGCGCCTGAAGCAAGCATTTGAATATATTACGGCAACAGATTTTTCCGAAATGACGTCAGGAAGACATGAAATAAATGCTGAAATGTTTGTCCTTGTAAACGATTATATAACCAAAACAGATATAGCTAAAGTACTTGAGGCTCATAAAAAGTATATAGACGTTCAATATTTATTGAAGGGAAAAGAACTTATTGAATATGAATCTTATGATAATCATTTAATTTCTCAGGCCTATGATGAGGTAAATGATTATCTATTGTACAAGCCTTATGGTACAAGCAAACTAAAATTTACGGAAGGAATGGTTGCTGTCTTTTTTCCCGAAGACTTGCATATGCCAGGAATTATTGACGGTAATCCATGTAGTATTAAAAAAATTGTAGTAAAAGTCTTAATCAATTAATTATGCAATTAATAGCAGAAACAGCCTGGCATCACGATGGAGATCTGGAGTTTTTTAAAAAACTAGTAGAAACGATTTCAGTTAAAACTAATGCGGATTATATAAAATTCCATTTATCCTTGGATATTGATGAATATATGCACACAGATCATCCGGGTTATAGCTGGGCTAAAGAACGCGTTTTCTCAGAAACACAATGGAATGAGATTTTTAAGATAGTAACTGACAATGGTAAAAAGCTAATGCTGCTTTTTAATGATAAAAAAGCCATTGATTTTGGGATGAAATACAAACCGGAACTTATAGAAATTCATTCAGTATGTTTAAATGATATTAAACTACTGAATCATCTAAAAAGCAAATTAAATAAAGAAACGCATATTATTTTAGGTGTTGGTGGAACTGATCTATATGAGGTTGAGCAGGCAGTTGAGATAATTGATTCCAAAAACATTGTATTGATGCATGGATTTCAGAATTACCCCACAAAGTATGAAGACATTAATTTTTCAAAAATCCGAAAAATCATGGAGTTATATCCTGAATTTAAACATGGGTATGCTGATCATACTGCTTGGGACAATGATAATAATGTTTTAATAACTTTGTTAGGAGCTGCTTTGGGTATGAATTTTATAGAAAAACATGTAACCAATACCACAGGGGAAGGAAGAACAGATTGGCAAGCAGCTATTGGTATGGAAATGTTTATTGAAATACAGAAAAAATTAAAAATATTATCATTAGCAAATGGGAATGGCCAATTAAAAATGAATAAGGGAGAAAAGGCATATTCCACATTTGGGAGTATGAAAAAGGCAGCTATTCTGAAAAAAGACATGAAAAAGGGCGATGCATTAAGTGTTGATGATTTTGATTTTAAAAGAACAGGACAAAGTTCTGATTTGTCGCAATTAGATATTTTAAATAGCATTGGCAAAATAATTACGCAAGATTTAAACAAAGGGCATTGTATAAATAAATTTGATTTGCAATAATTATGAAAATAGGATTTTTTATTACTGCCAGGCTTAAGAGCAGTCGGCTTAAACAAAAAATATTGCTCGATCTCAATGGCAAATCTGTTTTAGATAGAGTGATTGAAAGAGCGAAAAAAGTAGTTGGCATTGATGGAGTGGTTTTATGTACTTCGACTAATCCGCAGGATTCTGTTTTATTTGAAAATGCTTTGAATAATAAGATTCAATTTTTTGCGGGTTCAGAGGATGATGTATTAAATCGTCTTCTTGCTGCTGCGAAACATTTCGGCTATGATGCATTTGTAAGCATTACAGCCGATAACCCTTTATTCTCAATATACACATCCAATATTTTAGTGGATATGTATAGGAAGGAACAATACGATTTTATCAATACCAAAGGGCTACCTATGGGATGTGGTACTTATATACTGGACGTTAAAGCACTTGAGGTTGTTAATCATATGAAGCAACAATCTGATACGGAAATCTGGGGACCATTTATCAATCGCCCTGATTTTTTTAATGTTGCAGATTTAATGGTAAAAAATAGCCCTTATAATGAGAATATTAGGATCACCTTAGATTATGCTGAAGATTATTTGTTAATCAAAAACATATATAATAGATATAAGTCTAATGACATCCCAGATTTATCTGACGTTTTGCATTTATTACAAACAAACCCGGAATTATTAGAAATTAATAAAATGCATCAACAATTGATGCCATCAAAGGAACAGCTTAACTTAATTGATGAACAATTTAACAAAAATAAAGAAAAAGGGTTGATTTTTGCTGGAACTATTAATAAAAAAATTGCTCCAAATTATACAAACCATAAAGTCGTTTTTTAAGCTTAATAAATGAGATTCTTATGAAAGTAGTATTATTAGCCGGAGGCCTTGGAACAAGATTAAGTGAAGAAACAAAATATCTTCCAAAACCAATGGTAACAATAGGAAACGAACCTATACTATGGCATATTATGAAAACGTATTCAAAATATGGATATAATGATTTTATTATCTGCTTAGGTTACAAAGGTTATATTATTAAAGAATATTTTGCTAACTACTTTCTTCATAGGAGCGACGTTACAATTGACATAAAAAATAATGAGATCCAAGTTCTAGGAAATGATTCAGAACCATGGAAAGTGACTTTAGTAGATACAGGTCTTAATACAATGACTGGTGGCCGTATTAAAAGGATACAAAAATATATTGGCAATGAACCATTTATGTTAACATATGGCGATGGTGTTGCAGATATTGATATCAAAAAACTAACAGAATACCATAAGAAGAGCAATAAAATGTTAACTGTAACTGCCTATAAACCCCAAGGCAAATTCGGCTCAATAGATATTGATACAAAAGGAAATGTAAAGTCCTTTACCGAAAAACCAGCTGGAGATGGTATATGGATTAATGCAGGCTATTTTGTCTGCCAACCAGAGATTTTTGATTACTTAAAAGAAGGTGATGCAACCATTTTTGAAAAATCTCCTTTAGAAACGATTGCTGCTGAAGGAAAAATGATGTCGTATAAACATGAAGGATTTTGGAAACCAATGGATACACTAAGGGATAATGTGGAGTTAAATGAAATGTGGAATAAGAATAAGGCACCATGGAAAGTCTGGTAAACAAAAACCTTTTTAAAGGAATATATAAAGGTAAAAAAATTCTGATAACTGGCCATACCGGCTTTAAAGGTTCATGGTTATGCCTTCTTCTTAATCAGTTAGGAGCCGATGTTTATGGATATGCTTTAGAGCCACCAACAGTGCCGAGTTTGTACAAGGAGGCAAATATAAATGAACTCATTACTTCGTATATCGGAGATGTACGAGATTATGATTTTATGCTAAAAGTTTTACAGGAAGTTCAGCCCGAGATTATTATCCATATGGCAGCCCAACCTTTGGTGAGGGAATCCTATAAAAAGCCAATAGAAACCTATGCTATCAATGTAATGGGAACTGTTCATTTGTTGGAAGCATGCAGATATACAAAAAGTGTAAAAGCAGTTGTTAATGTAACTACAGATAAATGCTATGAAAACAGAGAATGGCATTGGGGTTATCGTGAAAATGAACCAATAGGAGGTTATGATCCTTATTCCAATAGCAAAGGATGCTCAGAATTGGTAACTTCTTCTTTCCGAAGTTCCTTTTTTAATGGCGGCGAATACGATAAACATGGTGTGGCAATTGCTTCAGCCCGCGCTGGGAATGTAATTGGTGGAGGTGACTGGGCCGAGGATCGGTTGATTCCTGATTTTTTAAGAGCAATATCAAAGGGCGAAGAGGTGAAAATCCGCAGCCCATATGCAATTCGCCCCTGGCAACATGTTCTGGAGCCTTTAACAGGATATTTATTGTTAGCAGCAAAACTATTTACAGAAGGATCAAAATATGCTGAAGCTTGGAATTTTGGACCAGATGACAAAGATGCCAGAAATGTAGAATGGATAACGGATAGTATTTGTAAGTTTTGGGGCGATGGGGCTTCTTTTAGAGTCGATCCCCATCCACAACCCCATGAGGCAAATTACTTGAAACTTGATTGTTCTAAGGCCAAAGCTGAATTAGAATGGGTTCCTAAATGGGATATCGAAACCACTTTGAAATCCATTGTTGAATGGAATAAGGCTTTTTTAAATGGAGAAAATATCCGAAAAGTTTGCGTAAATCAAATCAATAAATATTATAATTTTTAATCTGTGCAATCTGTGGTAAAAAAATAAGTGAAAATGACCGATTTTAAGCAACTTCGAAAAGAAATTATTGAAAAAACGATACAATATCATCACGCAAGATTTTCTGAAAAGGAATTTATTCCTGGCAGAACGCGTGTTAACTATGCAGGTAGGGTTTTTAATGAAAAGGAATTGGTGAATGCTGTGGAAGCATCCCTCGATTTTTGGTTAACCGAAGGGAGGTTTTCGGAGGAATTTGCTGAAAAAATTGCTGATTTTCTGGAAGTGGAGCATGTGCTGCTTACAAACTCCGGTTCTTCCGCCAATTTATTGGCTTTTTCCGCCCTTACTTCTGATAAACTTGGAGATAAAAGATTAAAACCCGGTGACGAAGTGATAGCTGTAGCAGCAGGTTTTCCGGCAACCGTAACACCCATTATACAATACGGCTTGATTCCTGTCTTTGTCGATGTTGATATTCCGACCTACAATATTGATATTGAAATGATGCGTAATGCCATCACACCAAAAACGCGCTGTATTTTTATTGCGCACACCCTTGGTAATCCTTTTAATATTGAAGCTATTATGGCTTTGGCTGAAGAACATAAACTTTGGGTTATTGAGGATAATTGTGATGCTTTTGGAAGTGAATATAATGGAAAGAAAACGGGCTCATTTGCCCACTTATCTACTATTTCATTTTATCCTGCACATCACATCACCACGGGGGAAGGAGGAGCTATTTGCACTAATGATCCAATTTTAGCCAATCTGGTACGGGCTTTCCGTGATTGGGGTCGTGACTGCTATTGTGCAGGTGGAGAAAACAATACATGTGGAAAACGATTCTCACAACAATTTGGAAACCTTCCGTTTGGATTTGATCACAAATATGTTTATTCAGAAATAGGATACAATCTGAAGATGACAGATATTCAGGCAGCTATTGGAGCGGCCCAGATGGATAAACTCCCTCATTTTTGTGATAGAAGAAAAGAAAATTTCAATGAGTGGAAACGTATTTTCTCGAAATACAATAAATATTTTGTCCTTCCAGAAGCAACTAAAAATGCTGATCCCGCTTGGTTTGCGTTTATAATTACTTTGAAAAAAGAAACCCCTTTTACAAGGGATGAACTTACGGGCTATTTAAATTCTAAACTAGTAGAAACACGTAACCTTTTTGCTGGTAACATAACCAAGCAACCAGGGTTTATTGACAAGACCTGGAGAATTGCGGACCATCTAAAGAATACGGATACAATTATGAATCACACTTTCTTTTTGGGAACTTATCCAGGTTTAACAAAAGAAATGTTTCAATATTCTGAAAAAGTTTTAGGTGAATTTTTGAGTAAATATTAAAGCATGCAAGCTAAAAAATACAAATCAGAACTAATTTCTATTCTTAATCCCTTTGAAGGTATTTATACCATCGAATTTAAATCGATTGGGAAAAGATTCAAATACTACTCTGGACAATTCCTCCACCTTGCAATTGATGAAGACTACGATGGTGTTGACCAATGGCCTGATTCCCGTTGTTTCTCTATGCAAAGCAATCCTAATGAAGAAACAATACGTATTACCTATGCAGTTAAAGGAAGTTTTACTAAGCTTATGGAAAAAAGCTTAAAACCAGGTTCTAAAGTATGGTTAAAATTACCATATGGTGATTTATTTCAACAAGAACATGATAAAGCAAATACTGTGTTTATTGCCGGAGGTACGGGTATTACGCCTTATCTTTCTCTATTTAATCACATTACATTTGAGGAATATACTAACCCAAAAGTTTATTTAGGGTTTCGTTCTGAAAACTACAATATCTATCAAAAGGAACTAAACAATTTATATAATTCAAATTCATTAGTTCAATATGTGTATCAAGATACCGTAGGAACACTTGATATCAATAAGATATTTGAAGAAAACGGGCCAACGGCTAACTATTTTATTTCGGGGCCGCCTATTATGATTAAAAGTTTTAAACAAGCACTTATTGAAAAAAAAGTGCCAAATGAAAATGTATTAACAGATGATTGGGAATAATTAACTATTTTAAATTATTTTGTGGAATTGGCATTTATTTCTTGAATTTTTTATAGCATGGAACTTATAAAAACTGGCTTCGAAGGCCTATTGGTTGTAAAACATAATGTTTTCGAAGACGAAAGAGGTTTATTTGTAAAAACGTATAATAATCAGATTTTTGAGAAACTTGGTATAGATCTGAAAATTAATGAACGTTATTACTCAATCAGTAATAAAAATGTAATCAGGGGGATGCATTTTCAAACACCACCTGCAGATCATATCAAATTGGTTACTTTGATTAGTGGACGTATTCTTGATGTTGTTTTGGATTTACGTCAAAACTCGAAGACATTCGGCAAATTTTTCTCCCTTGAAATTGATGGACCCCAAGGAAAAACCATTTATATTCCAAAGGGCTTTGCCCATGGATTCAAAGCAATGGAGAACAATACCATTGTTGAGTACAACCAAACCATTGGCTATGCTCCGGAAAATGATGCAGGAATTCATTTCAATTCTTTCGGCTTTGATTGGCAAACAAGTAATCCCATTCTTTCAGCAAGAGATTTGGAATTTATAAACTTTCATAAATTTAAATCACCTTTCTAATGAAAGTATTAATTACAGGAAGTACTGGTTTTGTTGGCCGCTATTTAGTCCCAAAACTCATTTTACAAGGACACTCGGTAATAGAAATAACCATAGAACCAGAAGTTTCGGAGAAATTATATGGAGAATCCACTTCCAAAATACTAGTTTCTGAAAATCAAGCAGCGTTTACTTGTGCAGTAGAAAAAGCCAATCCAGAAGTTGTTATTCACTTGGCCTCATACTTGACTTCTAGTGATGACTATCATACACTTCAAAAGTTATTGAGTACCAATATTATTTTCTTATGCCGCCTCTTAGATGCTCTAAAGAAAACTGACTTGAATTTGTTTGTAAATACAGGTACTTTTGCTGAATATTATAAAGGAGATGGGGTTTTTAATCCTGCGTATTTATATTCCGCAACAAAAACTGCTTCGCGATCTTTCTTAGATTATTTTAGTAACGTATATAACTTTAAGCAAACTACTGTTGTGCCATATACTATTTATGGAGGGAATGACTCTCAAAAGAAAATTATTGATATAATTTATGATTCAATTAATTCTGAAAAGCCAATTGATTCATCACCTGGAGAACAAATTTTAGATTTTATCCATGTTGATGACGTAGCAGATTTTTATATTCATCTTTTAAATAATTGTAATCAATTACCAAATAAATCTAACTTTCAACTTGGAACGGGTAATGGACATACGATTAAACAATTGGCCACAATAATTGAGAAGTTATCCTCTCAAAAAACCAATTTAAATTGGGGTGCTAAGCCATATCGGCAAACAGATGTTATGTATGCAGTAGCTAATCCCGATTTTATAATAGGAAAAACCAACTGGAAACCCAATATTGATTTAGAAATGGGAATAAGAATGTTCTTAAATAATAGAAGAAAATTATGATTGCAATATTGGGAGGGGGTATTTCTGGTATTTCTGCTGGATATCATTTAAGTTTAAAGTGCATTGAAAATACAGTTTTTGAAAAAAAGTTAAGTTGGGGAGGTCTTTGTGATAATTTTACTATTGGTAATGGATTTCGTTTTGATTATTTTATTCATCTTTCATTTACAGATTCCGAATATGTCAAAGACTTGTTTAAACAAAGCTCTGAATATATTTCACATCATCCGGCTTCAAACAACTATTATAGAGGACATTGGCTTAAACATCCGGCACAAAATAATTTAGCTCCTCTTTCAGCCGAAGAAAAAACAAAGATAATTCTTGACTTTATAAACAAACCGGAGCAATTAAACCCTTTAAATTATAGAGATTGGTTATTGTTTCAATTTGGTGAAAACTTTACTGCCAACTTCCCAGGAAAATATACTAATAAATATTGGACAGTTCCGGCAGAAGAATTGACCACAGATTGGTTAGGAAACCGCTTTAGCCTACCTTCCTTGAAGGCACTATTAAAAGGGGCTTTCGAAGAACAACAAGAAAATTTTTATTATGCTAAGGAAATGCGTTATCCAACAAAGGGAGGTTATAAAAGTTTTTTAACTAAAATGGCCTCCCAAACAAATATTAAAACCAATAAAGAAGCTGTTCAAATTGATTTAAAAGCAAAAAGAATCGATTTTGCCGATAATACTTTTATTCATTACGATCAATTAATATCTTCTTTACCTCTTCCCGAATTAATTAAACTCATAAAAAACGTTCCTAATTCCATCTTGGAAGCAAGTGATAAATTATTATGTACATCTGGTCAATTAGTTTCCTTAGGGTTTAACCGGCCAGACATTCCGAAAAATATTTGGTTTTATATTTATGATGAAGATATTTTACCAGCAAGAGCCTATTCGCCTTCCCTGAAATCACGCAATAATGCACCTGAAGGAAAAAGTTCATTGCAATTTGAAACGTATTTTTCCAAAAGAAAAGAAGCCAAACTAAAAGGAGGGGCACTTATAGAACATGTTGTTGAGAAGGGAGCTAAAATGGGTTTGTTTACATCCAATGATATTGAAGTTTCTGATTACAGGGAAGTGAAATACGCTAATGTGGTTTTTGATTTTAACAGAAAAGAGAATGTAGGTTTAATTCATAATTATCTTGATAAAATGGGGATAAAATATATTGGACGCTTTGGCGAATGGGATTATTTATGGAGTGATCAGAGTCTATTAAGCGGAAAAAAAATAAGTGGGTATGTATAATTTCACATTGATAATTCCTACACATAATCGTCATAAATACTTAAAAAGATCAATTGAGTATTTTAAAAACATAGATGCTAAGGTCATATATTGTGATTCTTCAGAAAAGGTTTATGATGATTACTTAGCCCCGAATATGGAATACTTACATTTGCCAAGTAAAAAATTTGCAGAAAAAATTCTAATTACATTAAATAAAACGGCTACCGATTTTGTTGCGCTTTGTGCTGATGATGATTTTATTTTAATCGAATCTTTATATGTTGGGGTTCTATTCTTAGAAAAGAATAGGGAGTACAGAACTATTCTTGGTGAATACATTGCTTTTTATGATAAATTTAATGGATCGTTCTACAATGTTTATCAAAAATTGCCACAAAGTTTAAATTACAATAGTAAAACAAACGCAAAACTTTTTTTTGAAAATTATTATCAAATTTTATGGGCGTTATATGATAAGGATATTTTAAAAAAATCATTTACTATCATAAAAGAAAGTGGTTTTAGTAATGATAATTTTATTGAACTAACAATAGGGGCTATTGTTTGTGATACCGGAGGTGTGAGATTTTTAAACGAAATATGGGGGGTAAGAGAATTGACAACAATGGAACATTGGGGTGATAGACATTTAAGTATTCCAAATAATATTAAAGACAAAAATATAAAAAGTGATTTTAAATTATTTAAAACGCATATTGATGAAATAACCTATGTTGGTTATGCAGATTTAGTATTAAGCAGTTATTTGAAATGTTATAGAAATAGAAAAACAGGGCTTTATTTGAAGATTCTTTTAAAAAAACTAATTCCCAAAGAGTTGCTGTTGCATTTTAAAAACTATTATTCAAGGCGACAACCAGATTTAAAAATCGAAAATATGTATTCAAATTTAAAAAAAGTAGAATTATCCTCTGAAGGCGAATTAAAGAACATAATGACTATATTAAAAAGCTATGTCTAAATACACTAAAATAATTATTACCAGTATTAATATTACTTAAATTAATTGTGGATAAGGAGTTTAGTTGTTTAAATATCAATATTTTGAATACAAGAACCTCTGATTCTGATAGGGGAACACAAAGTCTGCGAGCTATAATTTTTTTTACAAAAAGTATATAATTAGGATGTTAAATATTAGCATGGCTAAAAATAAAACAGTAGTACTATTTTCAATTAGTACTATGTTTTATAGTTTTGCGTCATTGTTATCCAGTTTAGTTGTTATTAGATGGATATCACCCGAATTAATGGGATTTTGGGGCACAGTAATTCTTTTTCAAGCGTATTCTTTTTTTTTGCAGCTAGGCACATTAAGTGGACTTGGGAGAGAGTTGCCATTTTATTTAGGCAAAAATGAAAAAGAAAAAGCGCTTTCCTTAGCGGGCACTGCTAGTTATTTCTCTCTCATATGTATGGGGGCGGTATTTTTACTAACAATGATTACATTAACATATTTCATCATTATAGGGTCGGATAGGAATCTGATAATCACAATTTTCGTTGTTGGAGTTAGTTCTGCAATCAATTTTTATCAAAACTATCTTATAGTAACATTTCGTTCTAATAAATCATTTAATAAACTATCAAAAGTTTATTTTGTTCAAAGCATTGTTATTATCGCTAGTATAATACTTGTTTATAAATATCAATATACGGGTTTTGTATTTCGATATTTATTATTGACAATATTTCTGACAATTTTATTGTTCTATGTTAGACCTATTAAAGAGGCAATTTCATTTGAAATAACTAATTTTAAATTATTAATTAAGACTGGATTCAAGATGTATTCGTTGGGTTATTTGAATAATGTTATTCAATCGCTCAACAGGGTAATTCTTGTTTCATTATCGGGCCCTTTATTGGTGGGTTTATATATGCCTTCCTTGGCTATATTAAATGTTATGAAAATGCTACCAAGCTCATTGGGGCAATATCTTTACCCGAAAATGACATATGAGCTTGGGAAAACTGGGGACAAAAAAAAAATATGGAAATGGGTGTGGAAATCAGCTTTCATTTTAATAATTGCTTTAATCCCTTTTGGTATAATTGGATGGTATGTCCTTCCTCCTTTTGTTGAATTTATGTTTCCTAAATATATTGAAGGGATAAGAGCAGCCCAATTATCTATTATATCTGGAATAATATCAGGGTCTTTAATAGGTATAAATGTTATCAATTCGTTGAAAGCATATAAAACCCTAGCATTATTAACAGCAATAAAGTTTGTTTTATATGTAAGCTTAATGTATTTATTTACTCAGTTACTAGATCCTCTTACTGGTATTGCCCTTGGTTTGGTAATTGCCGACCTTCTTTATTTCATAGTTGCTCTTTATGCGTGCTATTATAATTTAATAATTTATGAAAAACATGAATAGCACACTCTTTATTATTAATACTGAGTATCATTTGTTGAATGCACTAATCGTTGTTTTAAAAGATAGCAAGCCAGAAAAAGAATATGTATTCTTATTTGTAAAGCAAGGAAATAGGTTTGTAAAATCGTATAATATTCCATTTAAAACAGTAATTATTCCGAATGAATTTGGTAGCCCCTATTTATTTGGTAAGCGATTTAATATAAAAAAGTTTTACCAAGAAAACTTAAAAAATATAGACGTTGTATATTGTTTTGTTGACAATGAATTTATAAATACCTATTTCATTAATAGGCTAAAAAAAGAGGGTAGTGAAATCAGGTTAATACAAGAGGGATTAAATGCCTATATAAAAACTTATAAAAACATAAGCCTCCGAAAAAAAATAAACAGAGAAATAAAGTACTATCTTTTTAAATATATATTAGGGTATAATTGCATTCAAAAATTTAAAGAATGGGGAAGTAATCCCAATGTTGATAAAATTTATTTATTGTCGCCGGAAAAAGGCAGGAACAAGGTTCATAAATTAGATATTTCTGTAAACTCTGATCAATTAAAAAAGGTGGAAACATATTTGAATATTGAGAATTCGAATATCGATCAAATTGAAAATTCTATTATATTTTTTTCGCAAGGGTTTTTTACTGCGAAAATTAGGGAAAAAGAATTAATTATACTTAAGCAAGTTGCTCAATTAGCTGAAAGTCAAAACAAGAAATTTTATTTAAAATTGCACCCTCGTGAAAAAATGGATACGGCAGAAGCTCTGGTAAAACTAAAAGGAGTAAAACTATTAGACGGGGGCATCCCTTCCGAGCTAATCCTTCTTAAAACTAAAAGATCAATTGTATTTAGTTGGTATTCTGCCTCGCTGTTGTTTTATGTAGATACAAACGCATACTTTTGGGCCTATCCCCTTTTATTTGATAATCTTAATATCCCCGATCATTTATTTCCATATATTAAACGTATTAATAGTAATGAACAATTACGTTTAATGATAAAAAACAATTAATTAAATGATTCTAAATTTATCAATTTTATTGACAATAATTGCTTTTTTATTAGTGATAATAAAAAAGAAGGAGGCATTGTATTTTATTCTACCATACAATGCTATATTGGATAGTCTTTCTTTTTTTACTGATAAAGGAGGTCTTCTTGCAATTATAAGGGGGGCTTTTTTATTAGCATTTGCGGTTTATATTATTTTTAATAGTAAAGGACGCCAAAAGGTTCTGGTTTCTATTCTGCTGTTTTCAGTTTATACATTGGTTTTGGTCTTATTTTCCTCAGATCCATTTAATTCTTTGAGGTTTTGGGGAAAGATAACAGTTCCAATCCTCTATTTTACGGTGGCATATAACGTCGTAAAGACGAGTAGAGACTCCCAAAGATTAAATATTTCCCTAATAATTGTTTTAATTATTTATGCTATCACAACGTTTTATTTTAATTTTATAGGCGTTGGAGAAAAACAATACGGAGAAGATCAGTTAATGGATACCGGGCCATTGGGAGGTGCAACTTTTACCGTTTTTAGTTATGGATTACTTTTAGTTCCGATATTTATATATACTAAAACAATATCTAAGATGAATGCCCTATGGCTCGTTTTAGTTTCCGTTTTTTTATTGCTTTTCAATTTAAGCAGGATGCCCATAATGGCAGTAATGTTTGGGTACTTTATTTATTTTATACATTCTTATGAGTTTAGAAATAGGTATTTAAAATTCATTGTGTTTATTGGCCTTATAATGATTTTTACTTCTCCGTTTTATTATGTTATATTGAAAAATCAATTTGGTATACGAGAAGGTCGATATGAAGTCGAGAGTTACGAAACTGAAGACAGATTTTTTGAAACAAAAATTGTCTTTGAAAGCGTTTTTTCATTTAAGGATCCAATCGCATCTTTTTTCGGAAAAGAAATATACAATTCCGTTGGTCATTGGGGTGAAGGTAGAAAAAGAGGCATCCATGTTGATTATAATGCCTTGCTTCATGGAGCGGGTATAATTGGTTTGTTTTTATATTTGCTTATTTTTTATAAAATGTGGATAGTATACAGAAACGCAAGGAAAAGGAGAGGCTTCGAGTCATTCAAAATATTCAATTCAGCTTTTGTAGTGATCTTCTTTGTTCAATTTTTAATTTCCGTTTCCGGACAATTTTATGTTCTCACATTTAGAACCATTGGCTTTTTATATCTAGGAGCATTATTGTCATTAATTAATCAAAAGAATAAATCAACTAATCCACAATATGCAAATAACACTTACATTAAGAGGAAATAAAGAGGATTGTCTGTATTTTGTAAAACCATTAGTAGATATATCAAGCGTTGATGCCGTATTGGTATTCAGGGATGAGCAAGGATATCCTGCCAGTAAAGCAAAATATATTATTATACCAAAAACATTAATAAAAACATGGTTTAAGATACCTTATAGGTTATTGCAAATGGTGTTTAATTATAATAGAAATATCATTTTATTTATAGGTATATACGAAATACCACATGGCTTATTAGCACTAATTCTAGGTTGGATATATCGTAAACCTAGTGTTGTTTGTATTATTAGCAACCCTGCGTATTCTAAATTACGAAAAGGGATAAGGAAATCAGCAATGCACTTCATTGCTCGGAGAGCTACATTTGTTACTACAACTGGCTCGAAATCGATGCAATATTTTAAGGAGATAAGTATTCCGGAAAATAAATTGTTCATTCTTCCAAATTCAATAGATATAGATGTGTTTAAGCCATGTGCAGATACAAAAAGAGTATATGATATTATAACTTTGAGTAGGTTAAGCCCGGAGAAGAATCTCTTAATATTCATATCGGTAATAGAAGAGCTCGTTCAATATTTCCCCAATTTAAAAGTTGCTATTGGAGGAAGTGGACCTGAGGCAGAATTAATCTTAAGGACTATTCATCAGAAAAATTTACAAAATATTATCAGCATGTTGGGTTTTGTAGATGAGAAGCAATTGCCGCTTTTTTTTAATCAAGGAAGGGTGTTTCTAGCCTGTTCTGAAACGGAAGGTTTCCCAAGAACTGTGATAGAAAGCATGTCCTGTGGAATCCCATGTGTTACTTCTAATGTAGGAGATATGGAAGATTTAGTTAAGCATGGATCGAATGGTTTTCTTATAGAAGATTATACTAATATTAACGACTATGTTGATAAATCAATTAAATTACTGAAAGATAAGGAACTATATACTAAGTTTAGTGTAAATGCTAGGAGGGATGTCACTGAAAAGTTTTCCTATGAAGCATCCACAAAGCTTTGGGAAACAATTATATCTAAAATCAAAAAATAAATGAAAATTTTAGTCACGGGAAGCGAAGGGTTTATTGGGAAACACTTATGTGCAGCTTTAATTGCTGCGGACCACATTGTCTTGAAATTGGATATTGCATTAGGTGTGGATATTGCAGATGAGAAATGGGTAAATGAGATTGAGGAATTTGATATTTTGTATCATTTAGCTGCCATTACGTTTGTGCCGGACTCTTTTAACTATCCTCATAGGTTTTTTAAAACAAATTTTTTGGGCACCTTAAATGCGTTAGAAGCTTGTAGAAAATACAAGGCAAAAATGGTATACATTTCTTCTTATGTATATGGTGCTCCAATTACAATACCGGTTAATGAACAGCATGCCATATCTGCCCATAATCCATATGCTCAATCAAAAATAATTGGGGAAGATCTTTGTCGCAGTTTTAATAGAGATTTTGATGTGAAAATTGTAATAATTCGGCCATTTAATGTTTTTGGATATGGTCAAAATAAATCTTTTTTAATCCCAAGTATTTTCAATCAAGCCTCTAATGGACTAGTAACATTAATGGATGCTCGGCCAAAAAGAGATCTATTATATATTGATGATTTTATAGATGGACTCTTAACTTTAACAGTTAAAGAATTCCCTTCAATTGAAATATTTAATATGGGAAGTGGTGCAAGTATATCTGTTGCGAATCTTGCTGAAATTATATCAAAGTTCTATGATTTTGAAGTTGCAATTGAATACACTAATCAATATAGGCAAGGAGAAATATTAGAAACAAAAGCAGATATTTCCAAGGCGGAAAAGCAATTAGGATGGTCTCCAAAATATACAATTGAGGATGCTTTGAGAATCATTTATTTAAAAACAATAGAAAATGAGTCTGTATAATTTATTTGCGGAAAATGTGATTTTGCCTCTAAGTGATGTATTGCTTAAGCGAAACATTAAAGGTAACTTGGATTTTTTAATGGACTCACAGTGGTGGTCACGTGAAAAAATTATAGAATATCAAAACAAGAGGCTTCGTGCGCTTATCCTCCATTCTTATGAAAATGTTCCATATTATACAAATTTGTTTAAAAGGTTAAAGCTTACCCCTTCAGATTTTCAAACAGTCAAGGACTTAATCAAATTACCAATTTTAACAAAATCTGAGATTAAAAAGAATCGAGATAGTCTTTTAGCCAAAAATATTGAAAAAAAGGATACGATGCAGATTTGCTCAAGTGGTTCAACGGGGGAGCCACTCTGTTACTTTCTAGATAAGAAGGCATATGGTTTCCAAATGGCGACTAACCTACGTGGTCTATACTGGCATGGGTTTAGGTTAGGCGATAAGAATATCAAGATTAGTCAAAATGAACGAAATACCTTAGAAAAAAGAGTTCAGGATTTTTTAAACCGCACAACCTATGTTTTTAGCAAGCACCTTACTTCTGAAAATATTCAAAGTACAATTGATAAAATTATTGAAACAAAACCAAAACTTATCTATGGATATCCTGACCCATTGAAGTTTATGGCGGATTATATTATTCGAAATAATATTTCCATGCCAGCGCCAAAATTAATTAATACATCAGGTAATATACTATTTCCAGAAAATAGGAAGCAAATCGAAACTGCATTTGGAACAAAAATTGCTGATGCATACTCATGTGAAGGGGCTCCAAATTTATTCCAATGTAACCATTCTTCGATGTATCATATAAGTATGGAATATGCCATAACCGAAGTTTTGAACCTTAACGATACCAAAGCCAAATACGGTCGCCTAATAACTACAAATCTCCATAACTACGCAATGCCTTTTATTAGGTATGATACTCAAGATTTCATACAAACGGAAGATGTAGTTTGTGGATGTGGTAGAGAGTTGGATGTTGTGGGGAAGATTTCCGGGAGAGATTCAGATATTCTTAAAGCTCCTTCAGGAAAATATCTTATTGTACATAACTTCACGGGATACTTTGAATACTTAGATAGCATCAAGCAGTTTCAAGTACGGCAGGAAGCCATTGATTTCTTTAGGATTTTGATAATGGTTGAAGATAATTTTTCTTCAAGTTTAAAGGCGGAAATTGAGTTGTATTGGAAGAACTATATTGGTAGTGAAGCTAAGGTTATCGTAGATATTGTAGAATCTATTCCATTAGAAAAATCCGGAAAACGCAGATTTTTAATTAGGGACAATAAGATCATTTTATAGAAGATGGTAATAATAGATTATGGGATGGGAAACCTGCGTTCTGTGCAGAAAAAATTCATTATGGTTGGGACTAATGTTGTGATTTCAAGAGATCCCGAAATAATTTCGAAGGCTGATAAATTAATTCTTCCCGGGGTTGGGCATTTTGCCAATGGCATAAAGAATTTAAAAGAATATGGTCTTTGGGAGGTTATAAATAACAAAGTACTTGTAGAAAAGACTCCTATTTTAGGTATTTGTTTAGGTATGCAATTGATGGCTAAACACAGTGAGGAGGGCGATGCAGAAGGCCTAGGGTGGTTTGATGCTGATGTTGTTAAATTTAAGATGAAGGATCAATTAAAATACAAAGTGCCTCATATAGGTTGGAATAATGCGGAAATAAATCAAGAATCGGTCTTATTCAAAAATGTACCAAAAGAAGCATTGTTCTATTTTGTTCATTCCTATCATATTCAGTGTAATAATCAAAAAGATATTTTAACAACTACAGAATATGAATATCCATTTACATCTTCCATTCAAAAAGATCATATTTATGGCACTCAGTTTCACCCGGAAAAAAGTCATGATTGGGGAGAAAAGATAATTCAGAACTTCATTAATCTTTAATTTCTTTTTAAATGTATAGACCACGTGTTATTCCAATTCTGCTTTTAAAGGGGCAAGGACTCGTGAAATCGGTTAAGTTTAAGGATTATCGTTATATTGGAGATCCTATCAATGCGGTCAAAATTTTTAATGACCTAAAAGTAGATGAATTGGTATTTTTGGATATTCTTGCAAGTAAAGAAAAAAGGACCGTTTCTCTTGATTTTGTCCGTAATGTTGGGGAGGAAGCCAATATGCCTTTTGCAGTGGGGGGTGGGATAAAAACTATTCAGGATATCAAAGAAATAATAAATGCAGGTGCGGAAAAAGTGATTATCAACTCTTATTCGGTTGAGAATCCTGATTTTATTCGGCAAGCAAGTGATGTATTTGGCAGCTCAACAATCGTAGTCTCCATCGACGTGAAAAAGAAATTTCTAGGAAAAGAACAAGTTTATATCCTTGGAGGATTAAAATCAACAGGTTTAGATCCCGTTGCATTTGCCCGCTTAATGGAAGAGAAAGGTGCCGGAGAATTAATAATAAATTCAATAGAGCAAGATGGGATGATGGTCGGTTATGACATTGATTTAGTAGAAAAAATAGCCAAAGCAATTCATATTCCTGTAGTAGCTGTTGGAGGAGCAGGAAATTTGGAACATATGTCAGAAGTCCTGAATAAAACTTATGCTTCTGCCGTTGGGGCAGGATCAATGTTTGTATATCATGGCCCCCGAAGAGCAGTTTTAGTAAACTACCCCTCTCAACAACAATTATTGTCATTAATAAAGTAAACAATCATATGAAGGTTTGTAGTAAAGGTATATGGAATGAAACTATTCCGGGAATTACTTTTGATGAAAATGGAATTTCTAATTTTTGCAAATTGCAAGAAAACATGATGGAAACATATCCCCGTGGTGATAAAGGGCTAAAAGATTGGGAAGATATCATAGCCAGGATGAAACAAAATAAAGGAAAAGGTATTTATCATTGTGTTGTTGGTGTAAGCGGTGGAGTAGATAGTTCTTACTTAATGGTTCTGTTAAAAGAAGCAGGCTTAAATCCATTAGCAGTGAATTTAGATAATGGGTTTAATTCTGAGATAACAGTTCAGAACATATATAAAATCACAAAAAAATTAAATATAGATTTAGAGACTTATGTGATAAATTATGAAGAAATAAAAGACTTATTGAGGTCGTATATAAAAGCGGGTCTACCCTGGGTTGATACACCAACTGATATGGCTATCAAAGCAGTAATGTATAAAGTAGCATTAAAGGAGAAAATAAAATTTATCATTCGAGGTAATGATTTTAGATCTGAAGGAAAACAACCCAAAGAATGGACTTATTCAGATACAAAGCAATTAAAATACATACACAAAACATTTGGGAACAATGTAAGATTAAGGACTTACCCAATGCTTTCATTCCCAAAGATGATTTATGCAGGCTTAATCAAAAAAGTGAAAGACGTACGGCCTTTTTATTACCTGGATTATCAGAAGCAAGCAGCAAAGGTTTTGTTACAAGAGAAATATGAATGGAAAGATTATGGCGGACATCATCACGAAAATCTTTTTACAAAATTTGTTATGGCCTATTGGCTTCCTGAAAAATTTAATATAGATAAACGCCTTATAAACCTTTCTGCACAAATTTTATCAGGAGCAATTTCACGAGAAAAAGCCTTGGAATTGATAGAAGTGCCTTTTGCCACAAAAGAGGAGCTTTTAGAGTTAAGACATTATACGCTTAAAAAATTGGATATTTCTGAAGGGGAATTTGATGCGATTTGGAATGCTCCTAATAAAAAAACATTTGATTATCCTTCAAATTATAATTTAATCTATGGTTTAGCAGAAATGTTTTCTCCAATAATTAAAAGAATATTTGACTATAAACCTATGTCGTTGACAGAAAGAGAAGTGATTGGTAAAGAAATCAATAAATAATTCAAAATGAAAATTCTTTTTTATTTCGGCCACCCCGCACAGTATTTGTTTTTAAGGGAAGCCATTAAAAGGTTAATGCTGAAAGGTTTTCAGGTAAAAATTCTGATCAAAACCAAAGATGTATTGGAAAATCTTTTAATTGAGGATGGCTTTGAATACACAAATATTTTGCCTGAGGAGAGAGGTAGGTCAAAGTTAGCAATTGCATATAGCCTGCAAAAAAGAAACCTGGCATTGTTGCCAATTCTCTTAAGTTTTAAGCCCAATTTAATTATTGGCACAGATGCTTCCATTGCTCAAATGGGGAAGTTGTTGGGTATTAAGCGGATTACTATAACAGAAGATGATTATAGTGTAATTAAAACGCTTGGTGATCTTGCTTATCCTTTTACGCAAACCATTTTATGTCCTGAGGTTTGTTCGGTGGGAAAATGGAATGAAAAAAAAATTGGTTATGCCGGCTATATGAAACTGGGTTATTTACATCCCAATGTTTTTAGACCAGACAATAAGATTGTAGAAGAATATAAACTAAAGAAGGATTATGTAATTATCCGTTTGGCGAGATTAACGGCTCATCATGATTTTGGAATAAAAGGAATTAGTTATGATTTTTTAGAAAAGCTGATTTCTGTTTTTGAGCGTAAATCATTGCAGGTTTTAATTTCTTCGGAGGCTTCGCTCGATGATAAGTACAAAAAATATCTTTTAAAAATAAATCCAAACGATATTCATCAAATTCTTGCTCATGCTTCAATATTAATATGCGATAGCCAAAGCATGAGCGTAGAGGCATCAATGCTTGGTGTTCCATCTCTTCGGTTTTCAAGTTTTGCCGGAAGAATTTCTGTTTTGGAAGAACTGGAGCATCAATATGGCTTAACGTATGGTATTAATCCAGTTCATCCAGAGTGTTTAATTTCCAAATTAGAAGAATTATTAGCCATAGACAATTTAAGAGAAGAGTTTCAAGAACGCAAGGCAAATATGCTAAAAGATAAAATAGACGTGTCAGCTTTCTTGGTTTGGTTTATCGAAAACTACCCCCAAAGCGTCAAAACAATGAAGGAGAATCCGGATTATCAATATAGTTTTAAGTAAATACAATTCTGCCTTGTCCTGAAATAGGTTGACAAAAAAGTGAAGAGTGACTAAAGTTGTCTAAGGTCGGAAGGTCAAAAGCTGAGCCATAGGCGATGTCCCGATAGCTATCGGGATCGGGATCGGGATCAGAGGCTATAGCAAATAAGAAACAATGAAAATCAACAACAAATTTCACGAAAAATGGCCTTATTTTATCAAATCAGATAAGGAAGTGAAAGCTTAGTGAAATGGTGAAGTTTTCAGCTTGACTGAAAAATCACACCACTGAACTTGACTTTTACAACGAAGAAAGTGAAGAAAAAATTCCGCCTTGATTTTTTTTGCTTCGTTTTTTGTATCAAGACAAAAAATGAAGAAACAACAGTTGGCTCCAATTAATTTGCAACTCACCAAATCACAAATCCGCTAGCAAAACACTACCCTCCTTAAAAAGGAGGGTCGGCAAAGCATACTTTGCCTGGGTGGTTTTTATTTTATTCGTTTATTATCCACCCCCCAACTCCTCCTGTCCAGAAGGAAAGCGTTTAGGATTATTCATTTACAAAAATGAAGAAATTCCCCTTCATTCCATTTCCCCTCCAGCTTCCCCTCTCATCCTCATCCCTTTTTACAAAAACCACAAACTCGTCCGTCCAATTTCTTGCAAAGTATCCGATTGGAAATAGGGAAAGATTTGCGCCAGATAGTGCGGATAAGCAATCGTAACCGGTAAACGAGGTTGATTGATACTTCGCCAATGTAGCAAACTAAAATCATACAATTGTTGCATCAAGCTTTGCACCAATCCCTGATCATCCATTAAACCAATCTTATTCGCCTGTAAGCTCACCTTCAATGGAAAAGGCGTTTTCCTTGTTTTTTGCTTCCCTTCCTCCCGATCGTTGATATACAATAAATAATCGTGGTAATCCAAATGGTAATAAGTTGCATTGAGTGGTAAATAATTCGGGTGTTCCAAATCAACAATCAGCTCTTTCTGATCAAAACTACTGCTGATACGTACCACAATCACCGGTAAATCCAATTGAAACTGATCCAAGAGTTCTTCCACCTGGCGAAACTCTTTCTTGTTTAGTTCTTTGTAATAATGGATCACAATACGATGAATCGATTGGTTTTTAGATCGATAACGCTCAATAGCCTTGTACAGCTGCCCCATGAAAGCCCACTCATACACTTCCTGCCAACAGTCAAATTCCTGAAACTGTCCTTCATTGTCGAAACAAAACGACGACCCTACATAGGGTTTCTTTCGATTTGTACTCCGAAAAGCACCAAAACCCACAATCAATTCCTTTTGCGTTGTACGCGCCAACTTCCAAGGTGTTCCACCCAGTTTAGCTAACATCGAAATCGCGATATTCGGAATCCAAAAATTGATGTTTCTCTTTAACTGATGATTGCTAATAACCTGCGAAACAATCTGTCGCTTTAGCAAAAGTTCCTTTACTCGATAATAGGTTTTCCGACTCGCTTTGGTTCCACCAAATTTCGGATAAGGCGAAAGATAGAAAACAAAATAGCGCACCCCCTCTTCTTTTTGAAAGCGTGCTAAATAGGTTTCAACTTCCTTTTCAAGCTCCTCCACCCGACTGATTTCTAAATTTAATTCCGGCCGATAGACCAATGGCAGGTGACTGTAACTCTGCAAACTGGTATAGCCTGCTTCACCTCTCAGGTGTTTTTCGAGCAACTCCTTGATCGTTCTGCGCTCTTTGGGATAAAGAATGAACACCTTATAGTGTCGCGATGCCGGTAAGCGATAGGGGCCGTAAGTCTTGAAAGCTCCATAGATATCTTTCGAAAAATGATTCCGACCAAAAGCCAAGTCTTTTGATTTTTCTTTCAAGGAAAAAATGTCTTCTTTCCTTACTCCTTGCCATTCTATCTTCGATGGAAAAAGCGCCTGCATGGCTTTGCTCTGTAAGAATTCCTGGTAAAAAGACTGAATTTGAACAAATGCAGTTTGTAGCTTGAGGGGGTCGATAACATGCTCCCAATCCACGTGTAGAAACGCTGCCAAATCCTTTCGAAGGATCGGATAGATTTGATCGGATTGCAAACGTAAATCTTCCGGTAAGCGGTGATAAGGCATGCATTCCCGATTGTAAATCACCGACTTTAAAAGCATCGTATCCATTTGTTGCTTGTTGACCAATGCTTCGACATGCGTTAACAATACCTGTGAAACACCATCATAGGCTACCGTAATCGAAAGTTCATGTTTTGGATGGTTCACGTCAAAATACAAGGTGAATTTTTTAAAGAGTAGTCGATCCGTTTTTGGGGCACTCGGCAATGCTACCCAATACTGAATCGCCGAAGTAAAGGTGTAGCGTACAATTCGCACTTGTTTTCGGAGCAGGGTATAACATTTGGTTTCGTAGTACCACTTTGCGAGATAGGGGATTTGATCAAGAGAAAAAGAATAAACCGCATCCGCCGCTGTCGTAGATAGATCAAGCCATACATACTCGTCCACTTTTCGGAGGAGTTGGGGATCGCTACAAAATTCAGCAAAATGCTTCTTATTTATACGCTTCAGCGTGCTTTGTTCTTTAAAATACAGTCCAATTTGTACCGTTTTTTGGGGAAGTGAAAAGCACAAGGTATTGCGGATCAATCTACCGCTCTCCGTGAGATTTGAGGTTTCCATAAGGCGTTATTTTGAAGGTCTTTTTTGGGGGGTTTCTAGATACGTTTTTAATTCGCGAAGACTATATTCATAGCGGTTTCCGACTTGTCGATAATGATGCAATTTCCCCTTTAGTCGCCAATTGCTCAAGGTTTGTGGCGGAATACGCAAGAGCTCATACGCTTTCTTGGGTGTTACATAGCGATCGTCGCTGGCAATTGAATCACCCAATCGCACTTGATTCAATTGTTTTTTCAGTATATTCATATCTGTTTGCACACCGTAGATTAGTCGGCTGAGATCATCCGGGTCATCGGATGGAGCAGGTAGAACGATCTTTTTTTCTAGATCATGCGCTTCGACCAACATCGTAAGAAAAGGGCTCGATGAACAACCTATTTTTAGGCCGTTGATGAGCTCCTCTTCGAAATAATTTAAACTTCTCGGATCAAGCAGGGCATGAAAATAGCGATACGCTTTGATCCAATAAAAAGCCATCAATCCATGAAATTCATCTCGAATAGTTCGTGCACTTTCTCGTTGCGCATTGTCGGTGATATATTGCTCCAAATGAGCAAAAAACTGCATCAGAAGGTATTTTTTTTGAAAAGTCTTTCGCTCCTTTTGGATCTCTTTTTCGGTCGAATGATAAAACAGATGCATACTTTGCCAGGCAAGGAAGACGAAAAATCCAACTTTATGTGCCTGTGGATAGAAAGTCAGAATTTTGTGATAAGGAGGCGGATTTTGAAGCTCCTGAGCGTTAAGAGTATCCCCTTTCCATTCCGCACGAATGGGATCGTCAACCGGAAAACCGGCAGCATCGAAAGCCTCGCTCGGATCTAAATAGCCTGGTGCCTCAACCGTTAAAGCCCTATGAAGAAACCCCCAGCACCCGCGAAAAAGCCGATCCTCCTCGAAGCAAGGAAGCTCAGGCATCAAACGGTCGTTCATTAAATGATAAAGTGTTTTTTGTGCAAACATCAACTGTTAATTTTAATCGTAAAAATCATCGCTAAACCGATCACTAATATAAGAATTTAGAATATTTGATGCAAATTCGTTTTTATATTTAGTCAAAACAGCCAAATGGCTGGTAAAGGGGTAAAGGGGTAATGTGCTGAGG
>JAFGSC010000251.1 GCA_016934875.1 Candidatus Atribacteria bacterium | reverse complement strand
TATGATTTGGTATTGAATGGGAACGAAATCGGAGGGGGAAGCATCAGGATTCACCAGAGTTCCATGCAGAAGAAAATTTTTAAATTGCTGGGTATACAAGCCCAGGAAGCTGAGCAGAAATTTGGCTTCCTGCTTGAGGCATTGAAATATGGTGCACCGCCCCATGGAGGGATTGCCTTTGGAATGGATCGCTTGGCTATGATTCTCACCGGTGCGGATTCCATTAGAGAAGTCATTGCCTTTCCGAAAACGCAGAAGGCAACTTGCCTTTTAACCGGGGCACCTTCAGAGGTAAGCCCGGACCAGTTAAAAGAGTTGCACCTGAAAATCGATCTGTAATGACTATAGTTTTTTGCAATTGGAAGTGGTCATCTAAGGGAATACAACTGTGAAAATATGAACTGATCACAGACTATTTTTTTCACAACTGTTTAATGTGTTATTGTGTATTGTTTTATTTTGAACTGATAACCGATAACTAGTTATGAAGTATTTCTCAGCATTATATTGATTATTTTTTGACACATTTTCTTATACGCAATACTCAATACGCATGACGCTCGACGAATTAGATTGAAATTTATCAAAAAATATGCTATATTAATTGCAGCAAGTGTAAAGTTACCCTGCTGTGAACGCGAAACTGAATAAGTTTTGACCCAACAATTTTTTTAATAAGGAAATCGACCTCCGGGTATTAAGTGCAAGCCTGTGGGGGTTCCGGTAAGGGATCACCTAAAATTAACGTTATCGTTAATCAACCGGAAGCGCGATGTATTCGGGTAGATATCCACCTGTTTGAGGATCGGAATCAAAACTTGTGGTTAGCGTCATAGCGGGGTTGTTTTATTTTTCTTGACAATAAGCGATATGATGTATTATGATGAACAAGTTAAATAAAAATATTCTTAGAAAGTATTTACTCAATGAGAGAAGAAATCTTACGCAGAGGGCTATTTTAGAAAAGAGTAAAAGAATAGCCGATATGTTAGTAAATTTTGATAGATACCGGCAATCAAAAAAAATTATGCTATATATTTCCACAAAAACAGAAGTACAGACAAAAGAAATCATCATGTCAGCCCAACAGAAAAATAAGGAAATATATATTCCACTGATTCAAAAAGAAAAACATGATTTAATCCCTTCTCTAGTCTATGACTTTGATCATGAGCTTACCTTGGGAGAACTGGGAATCTTACAGCCAAAAAGGGAGTTCTACAGACTGTTTCCACCCGATATTTTAGACCTGGTCATTATTCCGGGTGTTGCCTTTACAGCGGAAGGATATCGCTTAGGCCGGGGTGGAGGATATTATGACCGATTCATTCCAAAATTGAGAGAAGAAGCCTATACGATTGCCTTAGCATTTGAGATGCAGATCGTTAAAGAAATACCTTTGGAAGAAAATGATGTCCCTGTAGACTGTATTATCACTGAAAAAAGAATTCTAAAAACTAGGTCATGACTGATTTTATGTTGAATTCATCATTCTTTAAAATCAGCTGAAAGAACAAGGAAACGAACAGGGTTGTGCAAAAGATAGGGATTTGAGAAACTATAATAAAGATAAACACAGCAGTCAAGGAGGAAATTAAAATCCTATGGAAAACAAAACTGATACAATGGAAGAAAAAAAGGATGAGCAGGAATCAAAAAACCAGGATCAAATCAATGAAATGATGAATGATTCTTTGGATGGATTCAAAAAAATTAGGAGAGGAGAAATCATACCGGGAAAAGTGGTCAAGATTGATGATGATGGGTATCTTGTTGACATCAATTACAAGATGGAAGGTTTTCTTCCGTCAATCGAAGAATCACTTTTTGGAACTGGACAGGAAAAGGTCAGGCACTCACTGGAGATTGACGACACTATTGATGTGTATGTTGTGGAAGTTGATGAAAAGAACGGACAGATTCATCTCTCCCGTGAAAAAGCCCGATACATTCAATTATGGGACCAGTTATACACTGCCTATAAGAACAAAAAGCCTATCCTTGGAGAAGTAGTGGAAAAAAATACCAATGGGCTTATTGTGGACCTGGGTGTAAAGGCGTTTGTTCCCTTGTCCCAGGTAGAACAGAATTTTATCGAAGAAAAAGACCTTGATAAATATGTCGGTAAAAAATTATCATTCAATATTCTAAAATTGGATAAGAATAACAGTAACGTTGTTTTATCCCATCGTTCGGTGTTGGAAAAAGAGAGAGAGACATTGAGACAAAAAACGCTCTCAAGTCTAAAGACCGGACAAATTGTGGATGGTAAGATTGTCAATATTACTGATTTTGGAGCATTCGTTGACATCGGAGGAATCGAAGGACTTTTACATATTTCCGAGATCACCTGGAAAGATATGAAAGATCCATTAAAATTGCTGAAAAAAGGTGATGAAATTAAAGTCAAAGTCATTGATTTTGACCAGGAAAAGAAAAAGATATCCCTCAGCATCAAAAAGCTCACACCAAATCCTTGGGATGTGATAGAAGAAAAATATAGCGTGGGGGACGAAGTTGAGGGAACAGTAATCAGCATCAAGAATTTTGGTGCATTTATTGAATTAGAAGAAGGGCTGAACGGCCTGTTGCACATATCGGATATGTCATGGGCTTATACCAGGGAACCGAAGGATATTCTTTCCGAAAATGAGGCGATCAAGGTAAGGATACTTGAAATTGATAAAGAGAATAGGAAGATTTCCCTGGGACTGAAGCAATTGCTGGATGATCCATGGAAATCCATTGAAGAAAACTATCCCGTTGGGAAAGAAATTGAAGGAAAAATTACCCAGGTAACCTCCTATGGTGCCAATGTAGAATTGGAGCCTGGTGTATCCGGAGTAATTCATTTATCCGAAATTGACTGGAAATATATCGAAAAACCCTCTGATATTCTTAAAAAATATGCGGTTATTCCCTTAAAAGTAGTTAAATTGGATAAACAAGAGCGACTCGTTTTCCTGAGTAGAAAACAAACTTTGCCAAATCCATGGATTCATATTGAAGAGAAGTATAAGATCAACGACAAAGTAGAAGGCACAGTCCAGAGGATCAAGAATTTTGGCGTATTTGTTTCGTTGGATGAGGAAATCGAGGGATTTCTACCTTTTTCTGAAGTTGCC
>JAFGSC010000250.1 GCA_016934875.1 Candidatus Atribacteria bacterium | reverse complement strand
ATTTTATATATAAACAAAAAATATCACATATCACCTAAAAATATTACATATGAATAAAAAATATCGCATATACTTTTGCTTTACAACAGGTCGTGGCAATCATAAATTTAGAGATGAAAACAAATTATAGATTTATTTTAAAGGCAATTCATAATTTGAGTAGGACAAATTACTTCACATCAGCTAAAAAAAGGGAATTCCCACATGTTTATATCATTGCTAGGCTAATTTTGGGCATGATTTTTATCTATGCAGGCGTATATAAGATTTCTAATCCTCAAGAATTTGTACAGGTGGTAAAATATCTAAATTTTTTCCCCCATCCCTTTGTTAATATCATAACTTCTCTATTGCCTTGGATTGAGCTAATTCTTGGAATATTGTTAGTGACAGGCATTTTAGCTAAGTATGCAGCTTTAGTATCTTCGTTACTATTAGTAATATTTATTTATATAACAATAGTTAACACATTTAGGGGTGTAGCCAATTATTGCGGATGTTCCCCTGAGTCTTTCATATTAAGCAGCAATAATCCTTTTGTAATGGTCACAAGAGACTTTGTTTTTCTACTTCTAAGTATCGCGATAATTATTTCGCAGAAAAACCTAAAATCCAAACCTCTTATATCAATAAAAGGTCATGTTTATGACTTTTTCATTATTTTGTTAATAGCATTTTCTTCATCCATTCTGATGATTTTTATAGCAGAAAGAAAGATTGAAAAAATTTATATATTAAATGCATTGAATGAAACACATTCAGTCACCAAAAATGCCAAAAATGTGGCTGGGAAGCAATTACCCCATTTTGTATTAAATGGCAGTAGCGGAAGTCTTTTTTTTCCAAATCAATTAAAAGGCAAATACAGTGTTTTATTGATTCTGAATTCAATAGAATGTAAGGCTTGTGTAGATGAAGCTATTTTTATGGATAAGCTATATAACAAATTCAACGCGAATATTCATTTCTATGCAATTGTAGGTGAAATAGGTAATACCGCAATTTCTAATTTTAAAAAGAGCTATTCTTTGAGCTACCCTTTTTTAGAAGATTTGGACATGGGATTAAGAAATAATCTCAATTTTTCTTCTAACACTACAAAAATTCTTGTTTCTCCTGTAGGAGAAATATTAAATGTAGATCCTCCAACCTATAATATCAAATCATTGCAAAATGATTATGAGAGAATGTTGGTGAAATATTTAGAGGATAAAAGGAGGTGATAACTTTGGGTGGTTAGTATTGATTTTAAATAGAATAAAATATTAAAATTATGAAAGGAGGGCATTGAATGAAAAGGAGAATTTTTTTAGCGATAATTTTATCCGTGATTGTAGCTACATGCATAAGTTTTTTATGCAAAGGTCCCCTTGTGCAGCGTTCATACGCACTTGAAGGATGCTATTACTGCGCATGGAACAATGAATATCAGAAATACGAATGTAAGGTATATCCAGGTCCAGGATATTCTGGCTGTTTAGTACAAGGCACTTTTTGTCAGGGGCAAGAACCTTACTGTGGAATGTAGTTAATGATTGATCTAGAGATTAGAAAGGTCAGATAATAATTTATTATCTGACCTTTCCATTCTTTTTTATAAAAATATAAATTTATTGTTGCTCATTGGGGAGGAGAGCATTGCATAAGAATAATAATATGAATATTAAAATAAAAAAAATGTACTTGATTTTTATTGGGATAATTTTCATTTTTCATCTCTATGGAAGTGCCTATCTTAATCCTTCAATTCTATTAGATAAACACCAAAGTGAGGAAAAGGAAATAAGAGCTGAGTTTCAATTTAGTATTGGAACTGATAAGGATAATGAGGATTTTTATAAGCCTAATTACTTCACTGTAGATCAAGAAGGTAATATCTATATTCTTGATACTGGAAATAGCCGTATTCAGTGCTTTTCCTCAGAGGGTAAATTTCTGAGCTCATTTGGGCAGTTAGGACAAGGGCCGGGCGAACTCTCTCGAGATGCTTCAAAGTTGAAAGTACTGGATGATGGCAATCTATATTTGATCGATAATTATCAGCGAAGAATCACTGTCTATTCAAAAAATGGGGAATATCAGAAATCTTATAATACACATTCGCCATATGATGACATCGTCCTTTGGAACAAAACTTATTATTTGTCCAATATTATTCTAAGAGAAAAGCACAAGGTAATATATATTACTCAAAATCTTAATGAAGTTAAAAAATCAATAGGGCACCTAATTGAGCCAACCCCAGATATCATAAAAATGGTTAAATCAAGCCCCATTCCCCCGCTTTTAGAAAATGAGTTTGCATATATGAATATGACCAATATTATCGTCAATTCAAATGGAGAAATCATCTATTCTCAGCGGCAACCTTATCATTTGATGAAATACAGCAAGAATGGCCGTAAAATAAAGGAAATCATAGGCAATGTCAATTTCGACACACATTTTCCACTTAAGATCAGCTTCGATGGTAGCATTGTAAGAAAAAAAGTTGTTTCTCCTGTTTCAAATGTCTTTGAGTCTATTCTATTGGAAGACGATCAATTCATTGTGCCTATTATCAACCCAGAAAGATCTTTTATATATTTAGATTTTTATAATTCAGATTGTCTTCTCATTTCTAGATATAAATTGCCTAACATCTTTTTTAATAAAACTAAAAAGGAAGGAATTACCAATATTTTTATTGATCGAAACAATAGTTTCTACTGTCTGATTAACTCTATGGAAGCTATTCCAAAGCTTTTAAAATACAAGCTGATATTCAATTAAGAATGTTCTCGTTTTATAATTTCAGCCATTCGAAGATAAGGATTTCGTTTTTGCCCATGCGGCAAATCCCTCGCAATTATCCTCAATTTCCACCTAATAACACGAGGGACTAAGGATATCACATCCAAAACGGCTAGGTCAAAGAATCAAAAAGCACCATAAATCACCAGAAGTATCAAAACCCATAGGCTCAGGATAGACTCCGCCCTTGAATCAGAAAAAAGCAATTCCGAAAGCCCTCAGAAATATTCTCCACTCTCCTTGGCTGCCATCAGGAGATCCTGCTGAACAACACGAGGTGAAGGCGGGCGTTCGGCCTCGAATGTCAGCTCGAGATGATGGATGATCCTGTCAATGGTTTTCGGTTCTTCGATAAAAGAGACGACCCTCATCCGGCCTCCACATGTAGGGCAAAGCAGTGGATCCACCTCGTAAACCTTGCGGATCATCTCGGCCCAACCTTTTGAAGGCACATAGGTCGGACCCTCTTCGGTGATGAGAGGATAAGAAGGCTGAGTCCCAACCTTACGGATCTTCCCCCTGTGGGCATTGGAGTAGAGGCCGTAGTGGTAATGGTAAACTGAATTCCTACCATCATGGTAAACAGAATTCCCATGGGAAAAGTACTTGACATTTAGACGTAGTAACGGATCATGACCTGTCCCTTGTCAGGAATATGTGAGGTGACTCTGGCGACCTGCCTGCCGGCAGGCAGGTGAACTCCAGATAATCCATCGACTCCTCCTGTGAGCCATGCCTTGAGTGCAGATAACGGACCTTGCCCGCTGTCTCATCAAAGAAAAGCTGCTTTAAACTCAAAACAGGCCGGATTATGTATTTGCCGACTCTCTCTGCCTCTCTTTTAGATGTAGCCCTGACCTGGCTGTGGACATTGAAACCAGTGTGGCGCCAGTGGAGGATCTTCCGCACCAGGGGAAGGCCGATGAGCTTTTTCCGCAGCAGCATGGAGAAGACCTCGCGGGTGAAGATCTCCTGGATAACCTCGTCATGGAAACGGCGGACATGGTGAAAGGCACCATCCGGGGCTGTGCCTCCTTCAGTCACCAGAACATGGACATGAGGATGGAAATTGATGCGGTCGCCAATCAATCTCACAAAATATTGAAACTAGATTAATTATGGACCTTATTCTCTCCAAATCCAATTATATACTAAATAATAATTTTATAATAAAATATTATGAAAGCAGAAGCATAGAGGAAATACAAAATAAAGTTTCTAATCTTTTATGGCAATTTAATCGTTCATACGCATATAGCTTATTAAGAAATGATAATTCAGAAGGTAAACTGAAAGTTAAATTCGGAATAAATGAAGAAGGAAAGGTTGTTGATTTTTTAATATTGGAAAGTAATATTGCAGACAAGAAATTAATAAATGAAGTTAGTGAAACTATTAAAAAATGCAGATTTTCTAAAATCCGTAATCCTAACGATATAACTTATGTGGTTTAAAGTTTTGCCTTTAGACGAAGAAAATTATACTCAATTCATTGAAGTATATAAGATAAAATATTTATCTGAATGATATCCTCTTTTTATTACATCAAATACTTGAATATCTTGATGAAGGACTCCTGACATACCTCTTTGGCCTCTTCGATATAAACTCCTTCAACCCTCTCTGATAAACCATCCATTGCCATTATGTATTTCAAAAACAACACTAGGGATGAAAAATTAGACCACTGGCAACAATGATCACCAACCTGCTGATAACAGACCTGACCCAATCACGTTATCTTAGAGTCCTGGGTGAGGATGAAATTTACAATATCCTCAGCAAACTGAATCAGCTGGAAGCAGACACCTAAAAAATGGTTTTTTTTCTTCTGCAAGTAAACGACTGTTTACACATTACGACTTCACTCCAAAATCTATTCTATCACTCAATAGAGGAACTTAGTCATTTCTCCTTCCCGGCACATTTCTTGAATCACTGTCCCTGCCGTGAGCAGGGTCTTCCGCCAGCATCATCCGGAGCGCACTGTTTTTTACAGTGTGCTCTTCCATTATTTTGAGTCATTCCACCTGGAATATGAAAACAGGTTTGAAAGACACTTTGGTCACCTGCGTCCCATTATTCAGGAAGTGGTAGACAAGTACCTAGACTGCGACAATCCAAAGTTCCCAAAGCAGCGACCGGTTCTCCTCTTTGAAACGGCCGAAAAACGATTCCATGTAGACATTGCCTTTAGCTCCCTCTTCCGAGAAGGAGACACGAACTCTATCCTTTAAAAAGGTCTCCCTCAGCCATCTGTGTCCTGTAAAGACCGAATCTTGATCGTTGTGAACAATTCTCCCTTCGATTTTTAAATTCAACTGGCGAAATGAGGAACGAACCATAGACCATGCCTCTAGTGCCAGATCTGTATTTGAGCTTTCACCTAGAGCATGTCCCATTACAAGTTTGCTCTTATGGTCTATAATTGGAATCCAGTAGGCTCTGGCATGGCCTCTCTGATACCGAATCTGTGTGAAATCCGAAGTCAACACTTCAAAATCATCTATTTCCTTAAGCTGGCAGCCAGATTGATCAAAGCGCCTGCTTTCTGAAGAAGAACACGGACTCCGCTCTTTTTAGGCCTTTTCGCCCTTCTCATAAGAGATAAATCCCAATAATTGTGGAGTCTGGCCACCATCTTCCGGTTTATCGGATACCCCATCTCTGCAAGTTCAACCGCGGTCCTCCGGTATCCATATTCCGGATGATCTCTGGAAATTTCTAACAACGGTCCCCTCAAATAATTATATTCTTCTTCATATGATCGTCTCTGCTGGGAGTAGTACCAGCTCTTTTTGGATAAGCCCAGGGCCTTCAACATGATCTGGGATATAAACCATTATATTTTTCGGATAAGTTCCGCGCATTCTTCGGCGTACCGCCTTCGGATATAAGGAAAGATATTTTGTATTCTAACTTACAATAAGCATGGTTTGTAAAACTGCAGATAAGTATTAAAACAATTGATTGTCGGAATTTGATTTTTTTAACCCAAGATAAAAAATTTTCAACCAGGTTACATAAATACAAAAGGTTGACAT
>JAFGSC010000249.1 GCA_016934875.1 Candidatus Atribacteria bacterium | reverse complement strand
GCGTTTGAAATAATGTGGTGCTTTTCGGGAAGATAGGTTTTCTCATTCACACCGAGCACAATCGTGATATCTTCTCCCTTAGCTGGTGCAGTAATGATAACTTTTTTCGCTCCGGCGGACAAATGTTTCGTTGCACTTTCTCTATCTCTAAAAAGACCTGTTGACTCCACAACAACATCAACGCCTAAATCCTTCCAAGGCAACTCAGCTGGATTTTTGATGCTTAATACTTTTATTTTCTCGTCAGCAACCTTAATTGTATCATCCTCTACCGTAATCTCTTCTTTTAAAATACCATGTACTGAGTCATATTTTAAAAGATGTGCCAAGGTCTTGGCATCCGTAATATCATTTACAGCAACAAAGTCTATATCCTTATCTTTTAATGCTGCTCTAAAAACGTTTCTACCTATTCTGCCGAATCCGTTAATTCCTACTTTTATACTCATGCTGATTTCCTCCTTATTTTATCCTTTTTCCTTTTAATTTTCTTTCTTGATATATTTTTTCCTAATTTTTGAACTAGATATATTTAATACCTTACGATATTTGGTTATTGTTCTTCTTGCTACAGAGATCTTTTCTTTGATACGTAACACTTCGGATAATTCCTGATCCGAATATGGACGATGTGGATCTTCCAGTGAAACATGTTTTTTCAATAAACTCTTGATTCTTTCATTAGAAATCTCTTCTTGATCATCCTGGGGTAAGGCTTTGGAAAAGAAATATTTCAAATCATAAAAGCCTTTTGGCAACTGAATCTTTTTCCCATTGACCGCTCTTGAGATTGTCGATTCATGGTAACCCAGTGAATTTGCTGCCATTTTCATGGATAATGGTTTTAAATAAGCCACTCCTTTCTCTAAAAATTCCTGCTGGTAATGAATGATAAATTGGGTAATGTCAAAAAGTGTTTTTCTCCTTCTCTCAACACAACGAATCATCCATTTTGCTTGGCTAACTTTTCTCTTTATATAGGCTATGGTCTTTTCTTGTTCATCGATTTGCTCTTCATTAAAAGCAAAAGCTTCTCTTTTTTTAAAATCTCCTTCAGATTCTCCCTGCAATATCATATTCTGATAAACCGGATTGATCTTGATAGAAGGAATCACACCTTTATTTTCAATAATCTCATATTCTCCATCTATCTTCTTTACAATGATATCCGGTATAAGAAAATTAACTTCACCCTCTTGAAAGCATACTCTACCAGGTTTTGGATCAAAATTTTTAACAAGAATATCCAGCAAATCTTGAACCTTGTCATAAGAGACATTAAGGGCTTGACTAATTTCCTTAAACTTTCTCTCGGACAGTTCTTTAAGGTAAAATAGTATAATTTTCTTGAGCAGCCCTTTCTCCTCCAGCTTTAAATATTTTAACTGTATTAATAAACATTCTTTCAAACTTCTTGCCCCTAAACCGGGTACAACTGAACTGTTTTGAACCATTGCCAATACACGCCTAACTCTTTTTTCGGGGATGTTTAAATCCCGGGAAATCTCAAGACAACTCATGACTAAATAACCATTCTGATCCAAATTCCCGATAATATATTCACCAATTTTATAATCAATCTCGTCCTTTACGGATATTCTTAAACTTAAAAGGAGATGATCATACAGAGTGACCGTCTGAGAAAGGTTGGATTGTTGGTTTTTCTCTTCATCAATAGGCTTAAAGTTTATCCTTTCATTATTTTTCCATTCCGATGGAAAATAAAAATTATCAGGCTCTTTCGTTTCCTTTATTTCAATGGGATCATCAAATTCCACTTCTAAAATTGGATTACCCTGTGATTCTTGTTCCAACCAATGATTCAATTCGATCATATTCATTTGTAAAACTTTAATCGACTGATGCATTTGTGGTGTTAAGTTCAATATCTGTTTTTGTTCAATAAATATTTCCTGGCCCACAATAAATCCCTCAACTATTTTCCACTCTTGTGTTGTACAAGTTGATATTATAACATGATTCAAAAAATTTATCCATAAAAATGAAATCAAACCAATGATATTAGAATAAGCAGGGAGATCACTTCAACCTACTCTTCAATTGAGAAAGGCCCATTTGATAAACAATCTTCTGCTAACTTTTCAATTTTTTTAAGTCGATGGAAAATCCCTGATTTCGAGATATCCCCTCCAACAATTGCAGCGAGTTCCTGAATATTCGCATAAGGGTGCTCTCTACGTGCTTGAATGACTTCCATTAAACTTTCGGTTAGATTATCAAATCCGATACTTTTCTCAACGATATCTATACAATGCAATTGTCTGGAAGCAGACAGAATCGTTTTATCCAAATTAGCCGTTTCGCAATTGACTAAACGGTTTACTGTATTCAAGATATCCTTCCTAGCAATAATATCCTGCAAATTCAGCAAGGCCCTTTGAATACCTATGAAGCGTAAAAATTCAAAAATTTCTTCACTTTTTTTGATATAGGCGACCCATCTTTTTTTCCAAAAGCTTATTTTAGCAGAAAAAGAAGCCTTCTGTAAAACACGATGAATCATCTTAATTTCATCTCTATTTAAAGATGAAATCTCTAGATGATACATTCTTTCAGGATCATTGACAAATCCCCCTGCCAAAAAAGCGCCACGTAGAAATGAGCTCGGATCAAATTGTTCAGATAATAGAATGTTTTTCTTAAAAGAAGGATATTCAGGAATTAACTTTCCCTTTGAATTTACCTTTAGAGTGAATTTCTCAAGGATTTCTTTTAACTCCTCTGTACCAGAGATTGTAACCATATAGTATTTTTTCTTTTTTGTTTTATAAAGCGTTTGAATGGTAACTTCATACTGGAAAACCTTTTTGAAAAGAAAATAAACAACTTTAATAATTACAAGGTCTTCTAAAAGTAGGAATAATAATCCTTTTGATTGATCAAAGAATCCTCTCATCATAATAAAAGCAAGTAACTCACTCTTTTGCTTCAATGAATCTTGAGGCAATATACGGGCCAATTCTTGCTTCGCCATGGATGAAAAATACATATCACTTTCTTCCCCTATGAATAATGTCAATAATTAAACTGGCAATTTTATCAGAATCATGTCTCGCAAAATCATGATCTGACAATAATTCTCCCCGAATAATTTTTGTCTTTTGTCCAAATAGAGCAGGTAAATCATCCTTAACGGAGTATGCACCTTCTTCCTGATATTTTTTGGCAACTTCTTTATTTAAAATCTTTCTATTTACAACAGCATAATCCAGGCAATTTTTGTGCAAATATCGAATAACCGCTTTTAGGTGCATCGATGCAGTATACTGATCTGTTTCTCCTAGTTGTGTCATTACATTGCACACATAAATTTTTATAGCCTTTGATTGGCATATAACTTCTGGAACATTCTCTACCAATAAATTGCATATCACACTGGTGTAAAGGCTCCCTGGTCCCAGAATAATAACCTCGGCATCTGAAATTGACTGAATTGCTTCTGGAAAAGGTAATACTCTGGATGGCTCGATAAAAATGCTTTCGATTTGTTCCTTGTTTTTTGATATATTATTTTCTCCCTTTACAAGTTGCTTATTTTTTAACTGTGCACAAAGCGTGACATTTTCTATCGAAGACGGCAATACTTTTCCTCTAATCGCTAAAATTTCACTGGATTTTTCTATTGCTTTTGCAAAATCTCCGCTCACTTCGGTCATGGCAGTGATAAATAAATTCCCAAAACTATGTCCATGTAAGCTGCCATTTTTGAATCGATACTGGAATAGTTTAGTCATCAAAGGTTCTTTGGTGGAAAGAGCTACCAGGCAATTACGAATATCACCGGGAGGAAGAACACCTAATTCATTTCGCAATTGACCGGAGCTACCTCCGCTGTCAAATACGGTTACAATGGCGGTAATGTTACTGGTATATTGTTTTAAGCCTCTCAACAGAGTATTAAGACCTGTTCCACCACCAATGACAACAATCTTTGGCCCTTTTTCCAGCTTTTTTTGCATATAGATAATTTCAGATAACTGATCGACTTGAAGAGGTGCAACTCTTTTTAAAATCGATCGATTGATATTGGATATACCTAAAATTACAAAAGATGAACCCAAAATGACTAGCAAAAATCCAGATATATGGGGTGCGATCTGATAATAAATGAAGATGTTTTTTATGTGGTTCTTTATCCATAAGAATCTTGTCAGATCAATAAGAAAAATCAACCCGACTGCCATTAAAGTAATTCCAAGCAAAACAATGAGCAAGAAACGTTTCACCCTCATTCCAGGATAAAGCCATTTCCACATTGATATAAAATGGATATTCCTCGAACTCATTTTACGATTTCTCTTTAGATATTTTTTCTTCTTTCATGATATCCCTATGTTTAATAAGTACATGATGATGTTTGTTTTTCAGAAAATGGGCTAATTCATTAGCTAAAAACACTGAACGGTGCCTGCCCCCTGTACAGCCAATAGCAATTGATAAAAAACTTTTCCCCTCCTTTTTATAAAAAGGAATGAGAGAATTGATTAAAGAAAAAAAACTTTTTACAAATTGACGCGTAACAGGAAACTGCAAAAGATATTCCTTTATTCTTTCATCTTTTCCAGACAACTCACTTAATTCATTCTGATAATAAGGATTCGGAAGAAACCTGGCGTCAAAAATTAAATCAACATCGATAGGCATACCATACTTATACCCAAAAGATATGACACTCACATGAAAATCATCCTTTTTCTCTCTCAAGAAGACTCTTTTAATCTCAAAACACAGTTGGCGAGAGTCTAAATTGGAAGTATCAATAATGATACTTGCTTTGGACTTTAATTCTTTTAACTTCTCTCTTTCATGGGAAATGCTTTCAAGAATATTTTGTGAAAATTGCAGGGGGTGCTTTCTTCTGGTTTCACTAAATCTCCGTACAATTACGTCATCCCTGGCTTCCAAAAATAATATATCCCGATGAATATTCATGTTCTCTAATTCTTTAAGTGACTGATCGAGTTCCCGAAAGAAAATTTCGCCACGAATATCAACTACAATGGCAATTTTCGATAATTTACCTTGAGACTTCAAGACCATCTCTGAAAATTTTGGAATAAGCTGTGAGGGAAGATTGTCAACACAAAAAAAATCTAAATCTTCAAAGCACTTAATCGCAACACTTTTCCCAGCTCCAGACATTCCGGTAATGATAATGAATCGATTTCTTTTCATATTATCCCCAACCGAATCGTTACATTTTCTCAGGAGCGCAAACACCTAATAAGGTCAGCGCATTTTCCAAAACGATTTTGATAGCAGAAATCAAGTACAGCCTGGCCATTGACAATTCCCTATTCTTACCAATCACCTGGTAATTCGTATAGTACTTGTGAAAGGCAGATGCCAGATCGTATAAATAGCTTGAGACTAAATAAGGTTTCCAATAGACTGCACTTCTCTCAATGACTTTTTTAAAATTTGATAATTTTTTAATGATCTCCAGCTCTTCTTCCTTATCTAACAAGCCGAAAAGGATCTGGCTATCAGAATTAAGGTCTAATAAGATATCTTCCTTCTTCCCTTTTTCAATGATACTGCAAATCCGGGCATAAGCATACTGGATGTAATAAACAGGGTTCTCCAATGACTGTGATTTAGCAATGTCTAAATCAAATTCTGTATGGCTATCATGACTATGCATTAAGAAAAAATATCTCGCCACATCTTTTCCTACTTCTTGAAGTAATTCTTTCAAAGGAATAAATTCTCCCCCCCGGGTACTCATACCTACGATCTTTCCTTCTTTAATTAAGGTTACAAACTGAACCAATAAAACCTGAAATGATTCAGGGTCATATCCCATAGCATCAATTGCTGCTTTCATTCTCTGAATATAGCCATGATGGTCTGCTCCCCAAATATCAATTAATATTTTAAATCCCCTCTTAAACTTATCATCATGATAAGCAATATCAGAAGCTAAATAGGTTGGTTCTCCATTTTCTCGTATCACTACACGATCTTTCTCATCTCCAAAATAAGAAGCCTTAAGCCATAAAGCACCATGATGGTTGTAAACATAGCCCTTTTTCTTTAATTGTTCAATCACAGGTTGCACTTTATTCTGGTCATAAAGAGATTGTTCGCTAAACCAAGAATCAAATTCCACTCCGAAATTTGTTAGATCATTCTTGATGTCTTGTAATATTTTTTTATAAGCATAATCTTTAAAAAACTGGATGGTGCTCTGGTCTGATTTACCCTTAAATTGCTCATGATATTCTTTAATGATTTCCCTGGCTAAGTCAAAAATATAATCACCTTGATATCCATTTTCTGGAAAGGGCACTTCTTCTCCAAGCAAATGACGGTAACGAGCTAAAACTGATTCTCCAAGAGTATTGACTTGTTTTCCATGATCATTAATATAATATTCTGTGGTCACTTGATAACCTGCTGCTTTTAATATTTTGGTCAGCGCATCCCCAACAGCGGCACACTTTCCATGACCGATATGTAATGGACCAGTCGGATTCACACTAACGAATTCAACCATCACCTTCTCACCTTTACCAATATCCGAGCAACCAAACTTTTCCCTTTGTAAGACAATCTCCTTCAATATATGATAGAATATTTGTTCATTTAAATAAAAGTTGATAAATCCTGGTCCGGCAATGTCAATGTGATTAATAATCTCTGATTCCCTTTGGATGATTTCCTCAGTAATAGAAGAAGCAATCTGTTTGGGTTCTCTTTGAAGGATTCCAGAAAGCTGTAAGGCAATATTGGTAGACATATGTCCGTGTTCTGGATTTCTTGGTGTTGTCAAGATAACAGGCGGCATCAGGTTTAAATCAATTGATTGTGATAAAAATATCTTTTGAATCGATTCTCCTAGAAGTTTCTTCAATCGTTCGCTTATATCTTTGTTCACTTTTAGTATCCCTTTCCTATTTCGTAGAACTGCGATTGATGACTAATAACAATGGAGCGCCCGAGAAGAGTTGAACTTCCAACACGGGGCTTAGGAAGCCCCTGCTCTATCCATTGAGCTACGGGCGCTTATTTTTCTCTATTACAAATAATTTTCTAAAAAATCATTTTAACATAAAAAATGAATATTCACAATTTCATATTTTGAATATTTTATGAGCAGAACAAAAAAATTGAAATTGACGATCAGTATAAATGGCAAGCCACGTAATGATTTTTTTCTACTTCTCTTAATGCTGGTTCTACTTTTGAACATATTTCCATCGCTTTTGGACATCTAGGATGGAAATGACAGCCCGTTGGGGGATTAGCTGGGCTAGGAACATCTCCTGGTAAAAGAATACGCTTTCTTTTATATTCCGGGTTAGGAACCGGTACTGCTGATATCAATGCTTGGGCATAGGGATGCAATGTCTTCTGAAAAAACGCATCCTTGGGAGCTATTTCAACGATCTTGCCCAAATACATTACAGCCACTCTATCGCTAATATATTTAATCACGCTCAGGTCATGAGCAATGAAAAGATACGTTAAGTGAAATTCTCTTTGCAATTCCTTGAATAGATTAATGATCTGTGAACGGATAGAGACATCCAGTGCTGAAACCGCTTCATCACAGATAATCATTTTTGGATCCAGGGCTAAAGCACGTGCAATCCCGATTCTCTGCCGCTGTCCGCCACTGAATTCATGGGGAAACCGATCCATATAATCGGGAACAATCCCTACCCTTTCCAGGATTTCTCCCACCTTCTGATATCTCTTTCTGGTATTTAACATATGATGAGCAGCCAGTCCTTCTGCAATTATATTCTTTATCTTCATCCGGGGATCTAAAGAGCTGTAAGGATCCTGAAATATGACCTGTAAATCTTTGCGGAATTTTCTCATCTGGCCCTTGCTGATCTTAGTAAGATTCTTTCCCTGAAAGATGACATCTCCCCCGGTTGGTTCTTCCAATCGTAGCATGGTCATGGCAGTGGTGGATTTTCCACAACCGGATTCTCCGACTAATCCCAATGTTTCTCCACTGTAGAT
>JAFGSC010000248.1 GCA_016934875.1 Candidatus Atribacteria bacterium | reverse complement strand
TTTGCGAACCGAGTTCATTGCTTCGAGCGTAGCGGAATGATAGTTCTTAGGTGAGCAGGCGCAGCGGCGGCTCTCTTGGCTTCGCCGTTTGGAAGCGATTTTTTGGCTGCGCCAAGCGGCAGAGCCAAGCGCTCTGTTTACTCTCTGCAGCTGAAGTGGAGCGAAGCGGATCATGAGGGCCAATGAAAATAGACATGCCCCGAATAAAGAGAGTAAAAGCCCGTCCGGCTCGAGGACGAATAATCACGTTGTTAGCATTTGATAGGATGTAATTACGAATTGCGCAACGCCGCTTGTGTTGTGTTTATATTTTAGGGTGGACATGTATTGTTCTGACTTGTACTTTTTCTTGTTGTTATTTTCTCCTCGTTCAACCCGCTTCGGGGTTGGGAATTCTTCGTGTTTTCGAACCCGAGGATTTCATCCGCGGTTAATCATATTACGACCTCCGGTCGTGTTGGCATATTTGATATCCATTCGTAATTCAATTGCCTTGGACTTCAGTCCGGCGTGAGGTTGGGTTTCTTCTATTAGAGGGCTTTTGCCCAAATTGTCAGGATGGTTTTTTTTTGTTGCTCAACGCCTCAAGCATTGAATGTGTTGGCGCGTATGCAAATCGCCATTAAAGGGAATACAGATTTCAACGGATTATCGCAGCTTTGCGGTGTTCGTAACGCTGCTGGTTGGTGCATTGTTTTCTGCGACTTGGCTTAAGGGGAGATGAACACAGATATTACTTCCTGGAACCTTGATACGGCCTCGCTTTGCTCAGCCACAGCGGTTTTGTCATGATCCAGTATTATTCGGGTAATGGCGGCATCTTTCAGGTTTGGAAAAAGTCCGAAGGTCTTGAATATGAATAGCCTCCGGTGAAACCGGTGGTAACGAAGCACCAACAATTGCGCAACGCCGGAGGTGTTAAATGTGCTGCTTTGCAACCCGATTTTCTTCACAGATTTCTCTAATTCTTGGCTGCGCCAAGCGGCAGAGCCGAGCGCCACTGATTATAGCTACTGTTTAGGATACGGATTGTGTACGGTTTTAAAGCAAACGTCCCGATAGGGACAGTTTGTTTCAGCCCGAGGCAACGCCTCGGGAATTAACATTCCTGTGTCTCAAAGCCTTGTAAGGGTAGGTTGTTGAATCTCAAGTTGGATGGGATTAAGTTGTCCTGCCATGCCTTATCTAAACCATACTTGGATCACTTAATTTGTAGCCATTAATTCTCTCCTTTCCAAGGGGCGGTTGGGAGGGACCTCCTGGCTCACAGGGCTACACTGCCCCACATAGGCTCCATTACCTAGCTGAAACGTGTCTGCTTCGCCTTATCCTCACTTTTGAGTTATACCAAATTCGAAGAAAGTATGAACCAAATTCATACTAAATTCGATTGCAATTGAACTTAATATGAACTTAGTATGAATTTACTGTGAACTTAGTCTGACTTTACTATGACTTTAATCCGCAACGGTTACGCACTTGTTCCGCATCAGTTTGGTTGTGAAGCTCTCTCCACCCGACGTCAAGCCATGATGGTTTCGAAACTTTCCCTGTTGCCGGATCCAATGGGGCGATGGCGCCAGAGGCAACCATACACCAGAATATGGAAACTAATTTTTGGATAAGATAAAAATTATGGTTTATTTTATGCTAGGTATTTTTTTAAGAAGGGCGGAGTTCCTCAGTTTTGGGAAAATACAGTATATATCAAAAATAACACCCAGACATAAGGGGAATAAAACATACGCTTTTTAAAGATTAGTTAGGCACAAGCATTGAAAAAACCTCGCAACTTGAAAGATAAAGGGTAGAATTAAAATGGATAAGCTAAAAATAAGATTAAGGTTGATTAATGGATTTAATCTGATAGGTATAATTGGATTTCTTATATTGGGACTCTTCCTTAAGTAGTATGCTTAAGGTTTAATTAATTCTAGTGGTCCAGTAATTGGGACTTTAGGTGCTGCGTGGATAATATTAGTAGGCCTAGACCTATATTTTCTTTTACTTCTAATAATTTAATTTATTGGATTTTTGATTGCTAAAAGCAAGCATAAAACAGAACTGCGCATTGCTTTTAAATATCAATCATTTATTTTATTGGTGATTTGGCTTGGGTTTTCGATTTATTGGATGATTATTCGTTGATAATGTTATGAATCAAACAGAACAGAAACCTAGGAGATTTTCAGTACCAGGTATGATTTACGTAAGCTGGACAGGATTAATAGTATTCTTTTGCTTTGTTGTTATTCCACTTGCAAGCATTGGTCATTCAGGTGGAGAGCAAGTACCATTAACTTTTTTGGCCTATGCAATAGGACCGGCTATTTGGGGATACTTTGTGATAAGTATAATGACTTCAATAGTATTCAAAAAGTGGTTTAAAACTTATTGGATTATAAATTTGATTGTATTTTTGATTACCGGACTGATTTTATGGAGTTACTATTTTTAACTTGAGATTATAAAAGACAAAATAGTAAAAATGCCTGTGCCTAACACGCCTTATACTGCATAGCCTGCCGCAGGCGCAACACAGGCTACGCAGCATACGGCCATCCGTTAGACAACACCTTTAAAAACAACAATCCACGAATTTCAATATTAAATAATGCGAGATTTATAGAGAATCTCGCATTATTTAATATCTTTGTTGGAAACTTACAAAATGATTGAATCTGCTCCTCAATATAAGCAAGATGATAACACAATATCCTTGATGGTCACTTTACAATTGAATGGGATTTTAAAGGATATTCAGGATGAATATTTGTATTGGGATAAAGTTAAATATAAATCCAAAAATATAAATCCAAATGAACTGTGGAACGCAGTTAAGCTTCACCGCAAAATAAAAAGCAATTCTGTAGTATTTGGTCGATATCGTTTTTATTATGTCATTACAGATTTTATGCAGAGAGCATTGCATCTGTTTGATATGCATATAGGAGGTACATTAGGAAGTAATATTGAAATTGCAGAATCCGATAAAACCAAGTACATAATCAGCTCGATAATGGAGGAAGCTATTTCTAGTAGTCAGATGGAAGGGGCAAATACTACTAGAAAAAAGGCTAAGGAGATGATTCAAAAAGAACAAAAGCCTAAAAACAAGTCTGAACAAATGATTTTGAATAATTTCATCACAATGAAGCACATTGTTCAGCATAAAAACGAGGATATTACACCAGAGAAAATACTATATATTCATAAACTAATGTCAAATAAAACATTAGATAACGTTGAAGATGAAGGTAAAATTAGAGACAATAATGATATTCATGTCGTTAATCAGACCAATAGCGAGATTGTACATACTCCACCTTCGAATGAAGAATTAGAAAAGTTGATTAATGATTTATGTTTCTTTTTTAATAATGATTCTAAAGACTTTATACATCCCATAATAAAAGGATGTATCATACATTTTATGATTGGGTGGATACATCCTTTTGTAGATGGAAATGGAAGAACTGCAAGAGCTTTATTTTACTGGTATATGCTAAAAAAGGGATATTGGCTCACTGAGTATTTGTCAATATCAAGAATAATAAAAGACACCAAGAATCAATATGAAAAAGCTTATTTATACTCAGAAATAGATGAGAATGATTTAAGTTATTTTATAACATATCACGTTAAGACAATGGAAAAAGCTTTTGATGCTTTAAAAGAATACATAAATAGAAAGCAAAAAGAGGTATTTCAAGCTGCTAAATTTATGAAAATACCATTGGTAAACGAAAGAATGGCTCAGATTCTTAAAATACTCAATGATGATTCTGATAGGATTTTAAACATAAAAGAAATTGAGAATAGATTTAATGTTTCTAATTATACAGCTCGAACTGACTTAAAAACACTTGTGGATATAGGATTTCTTGAAGTTATTCAAGTTAATAAGAAAAAACAGAATTTTATAAAGTCAAAAAACTTTGATGAAATCCTTAATCAGCAAAAAATATAAAAAGCCGATTCCCTAATACACCGTATACTGCATAGCCTGCCGCAGGCGTAACACCGGCTACGCAGCATACGGCCATCCGTTGCGAGAGGCTCGGGGGGAATCTAAAATCGGGGCGCCGTATTCGAATTGTTAGTATTGTTTGTTTGGTGTTGGTAATCAGGTTTTTAATTGTTTTGCAGGCTTTAAAGTATGAGACGATATTTCCCATTTCGAAAATATAGGCTCGAAATCCCTTATTCTTCATCTCGTTTTGAGGAAATGATGGTTGATGAACTGGCAAGATCTCGAAACCGTAAGAATAGTTTTTGGAGTTCATCTGAAATTAATTTTAAAGGAAGAATTTGTAATCGGAATTTTGAAATAGAAAGGCGGTGTTTTGGAAATTCAACAATGATTCCTTGTGTTAAAGGGCAGATTTGTGATTCTTCAGATGATAAATCAGCTATTTTAGAACTCCAGATTGCTTTTAATATTATGACTAATTTATTTCTGCTAATTTGGTTTGGTTTTGTTGCTGTCGTTTTCTTACTATCATTGGTTAATGCGTTGATAAATATGGATTTTAATATTGGAATTCCTGTAGCAATCGTTATGTTTTTATTTGCTTATGGACTCATGATGGTGGTGTTTTCAGAGGAGAATAAAATTATTAAAAGATTTTTCTATGAAAAATGGTATATAAGATTAGAATAGAGATGCTTAGGGAAAGAAGTGATTGCCATGCGGTAATGAGCATGCTGTTATTTCGCTTAGCTCAATAGTTGTTAATATATGATTCATAACCCAAACCTAGAAAACGTTAATTGATTGCTTATGAAGAGATTCACATTACTCTCCCATCAATGGAAAGCTACTACCCGTTCTGCTGGCGTCTCCAAAAGTGCTGGAATAAATATCTATATGGGATTTGTCTTTTTTGTTTTATTCCTTGAGTTGCTTGGAGGTGGT
>JAFGSC010000032.1 GCA_016934875.1 Candidatus Atribacteria bacterium | reverse complement strand
TATGTTCATTTCCTCTCCTTTATGTAACTACATTTTTTATTTTATTCACATTATTATTCAACGTGGATTGATTGTTTTACTGCTCTATTTGAATTGAATGACCAATCATACCATCAATTGTTCAAATCGTCGATCTGGATTGCTGGGATTTGAAAGTAGAACCATTATTATAATACTCCATATTTCTTAAAAGCATTTGTTGAAGTCATGCCCTTCTTAATTTCTTCAATCACCAATTTCTCGGTTCGAACTTTTACTAGAGACTCTTGGATTACTTTCTCTTCAAGTTCTTTGGGTATAATGACGACACCATCAAGATCAGCAAATATTAAATCCATTGGATTAATCCATACACTTTCTATTTCAATTGGACAGCGAAAATCAACCACTTGAGTCCTTACTGAGGAATCCTGGGCAAAGCGACCTCTACTAAAAACCGGCCATGACTGCTTGAATATTTGTAGTGTATCACGATGAAAACCATTGATCACTGCACCATTTGCTCCACGTTTTTTAGCGGTTACTGTCAATATTTCTCCCCAATAAGCACAACGCATTGACCCGCCCGAGGCGATATATACCTCACCTTCTCCCAATTGATCTAAAGCTTCTGTTAAAAGACCAAATGGTTTTTTCTGTGGACCATAAACATCGATCATTAAAACAGGCATTGCACGACCCACGATCACTTGGTTTTCCTTCATTGGTTGAATCTGGGGTGGGAGAAACTGATGATACCTTCCAAAAGAATCCAAGATATCACCGACAACGGGAGTATAAAGTTCACTTTTTATCAGAGCAAATAACTCACAATCGTTCTTCCATTCACTCATCTAATGTCCTTCTTTGAATCAAATAATTTTGAGGCAGCTTTCCATACCAAGGCTTTACTTCAATGATAGCTTCTGGATGTATTTTCTATGATAGAAAATGTGATTCAAGCCACTAGAGCTTCATAAAATCTGCTATAGCTGAGATCACTCTTTTTACCAAATATTCTTGGGCAGAATAAGCCATATGTCCTATTCTAAAGACCTTTTTTCTTAAAGTCCCTACGCCTCCTGCTATGAAAATCCCGTATTCATCTCTTAGGTATCTCTGCAAATCTTCTGAAGTCTTTTCTTCCGGTAGAACTGCGGATGTTACTGTTGGAAGAATATACTTTTTATCTTGAATAAACAAAGCTATACCAAGTTCTTTAAGCGAGTCACTCAACATATCAGAAATCCTTTTGTGTCTTTTCCACCTTTGTTCTAATCCTTCGTCTAAGATGATATCAAAAGCTTTGTTTAAAGCGTAAAAAAGGTGAACTGGTAAAGTGACTGGATATGGATGCCAATCTCCCCACTCTTTTTCATATCTCTGCCATGTTCGTAAATTAAGATACCAACTGGAAATATCCTTTTCAGGTAACATTCTTTCCCAACCTTTTGAACTGATCGAAATTGTAGATAAACCCGGAATCGAACCCAATGCTTTCTGGCTTGCTGAAATACAAAAATCTATACCTAGCTGGTCAACAGATAAATTAACACCTCCCAGTGATGACACGGCATCAACGATGAATAGAAGGTTATACTCCTGGCATATTTGGGATAATTCTTCTAAATGATTTAACATACCCGTCGATGTTTCACCATGCACAACTGCCAATAATTCAACCTTATTCTTTTGCAAATAGTTTTTTACTTCCCTAGCTTCAAAAGGCTCCCCAGGGTTTTTATGAATTATCTTGGTCTCATTTAAATAATGCGAAGCAATACTGGCTAATCTTTCTCCAAAAGTCCCATTGTCTAAAATAAGTCCATTTTTTCCTTGTAAACCAGCAAAAGTCGCATCGATCGCACCAGAACCAGAAGATGGAATAATGTACACACTGTTTTTTGTCTGATAAATCTTTTTTAACTTCTTTAGCATTTCTAAATAAAATGCTAACCAAAGATCTCCATAATGGGGAAGATTAGGGCGATTAAGCTCATTTAAAACGATCGGGTCACACTCTGTCGGACCCGGTATTGACAATTGATAATGATTGATCATATTCACGAAATCCTCCAAATCGATCTATTTTGAACTATTTTATAACTTTTGATAATGATTATCTTAGAAACTAAATCTTCTACCCCATTAAAATATTGAACATTTCAATGAGTATGCTTTATTTCAAACTTTCTTAATTAACCCAAAACTTTGCATAGTTATTAAAGTACTTTATCTAAGAATGATTTTGCTCTGGTAGTTTTTGGGTTTGTAAAAAATTCTTCCGGTATTCCTTCTTCAATAATCTCTCCGCTATCAATGAAAATTACCCGATCAGCAGCTTCCCTAGCAAAGCCAATCTCGTGAGTGACGACGATCATCGTACGATGTTCCTTTGCAAGGTCTTCGATGACACTTAACACTTCACCGATCATTTCAGGATCAAGGGCTGAGGTTGGTTCATCAAACATCATCACTTGTGGCTGCATGGCAAGTGCCCTTGCGATAGCAACGCGCTGCTTTTGTCCTCCAGATATTTCCGAGGGGTAAGC
>JAFGSC010000031.1 GCA_016934875.1 Candidatus Atribacteria bacterium | reverse complement strand
TTTTGGAGCAATTGCAGAGCATGGATGGGCAGTTTATATTGAAACAGAATATGGAAATTTTCTTTTTGACACGGGACAAGGGAAGGCGATTATCAATAATGCACACTTCTTCCGCAAAGATTTAAGGAATCTTCAGGGCATTATGATTAGTCATCATCACCATGATCACACTGGTGGATTAATGCAAGTCCTTGAATATTCGGGGAAAGTAAAGGTATACTCACATCCGGAGCTTTTTAAAAATAGCTACAGTGATCGAGATGGAATACAAAACAATATCGGTATTCCTTTTCGTCGGGAAAAATTAGAAAGCAGAGGAGCGGAATTTGTCTTTAACAAAAATTTAACGGAAATTGTACCTGGCTTGATGCTTAGCGGAGAAATCCCTCGTAGAACCCTCTTTGAGAAAGGTGATGAAAAATTATTAATAAAAACTGAAAAGGGATACATTAAAGATGATGTCATTGATGACCAGACACTCTTTGTTAATACTTCCAAAGGATTAGTGATTATCTTGGGTTGTTCCCATGCAGGGATTATTAATATTATTAATTATGCAATTGAAAAAACAGGCCAAACACATATTCATGCAATTTTTGGTGGAACCCATCTTGGACCAGCTAGCGAAGAAGCGAAAACGAAGAGTATCGAAGCTTTAAAGAACTATGATATAGAGAGAATTGGAACATCCCACTGTACCGGATTGGAAACTTCGATGCGTTTGTTCCAGGAATTTAAAGATCGTTTCTTTTTCTGCAACGTAGGGACCGTAGTCGAAGCATAGAGATACTATTGAATGAATCTAAAGTAGCAATATCAATGATCAATAGGGGGTGTTAGCCTTTCGTTTAAATTCATAGAGAGACTTATCTGACACCCCTTTTTATAAATCGCATTCGAGTAAATAGGAATGTTTATACTATTTTAAATCTTTCTTTGTGTGAATCTTTATCGTTAAGTTTTAAATAACCCTATGCCCTGTAAATCCTTAATATATTATGCCAAAAAAGATGATGATGTATTACTAATAATACAAAAAACATTGATTTATCTATTGTAGGATATTAGAATAAAAGACGTTATAATACACTTTTTTAATTTTTAATGTAAAAAGGAGAAATTGGAAATGCAAGATTTCTTAGAGAAAAAGTTTCAACTTTCTAAAAATGGAACGGATGTGAAGACCGAAGTTATTGCCGGCTTTACCACTTTCATGACCATGGCTTACATTATTTTTGTGAATCCGAGTATTCTCAGTGATGCTGGCATGCCCTGGAATGGTGTTTTTATTGCTACCATTATGGGCATCATCTTAGGAACTGTATGTATGGCTTTATTAACGAATTATCCTTTCGCTCTGGCATCTGGTATGGGATTGAATGCATTTTTTGCCTATTCGGTAGTCATTGGAATGGGTGTCAGTTGGCAAATTGCCTTAGGTATCGTTTTTCTTGAGGGTATTCTATTTATTATCCTCAGCGTGACACCAGTCAGAGAAATGGTGATTAATTGTATTCCCATGGGGTTAAAGGCTTCCATTAGTGCCGGGATTGGTTTATTTATTGCCTTTATTGGTTTACAAAATGCCGGATTAGTTGTCAAGGACGATGCTACGCTGGTTGCTATTGGTAATGTTTGGAGCGGAACAGGCATTGTCGCTATTGCTGGTTTGATCATCATGGGGGTCCTTCATACCTTAAAGGTAAAAGGTGCCATTCTTTGGGGTATTCTAGGCGCAACGATCATTGGCTATTTGCCAGGTTTAAATGTTACGCCTCCTTTTCAAGGTCTGTTGGCAATGCCTCAATTTAGCGATTGGAGTGAGGTTTTATTCAAGATGGATGTCGCCGGTGCGCTTGATTTGTCATTAATTTTAGTTATTTTCTCATTTTTATTTGTCGATATATTTGATACCGCAGGAACGCTTGTAGGAGTGAGTACCCAGGCTGGGTATTTAGATAAAGATGGTAACTTACCAAAAGCAAGTAAAGCATTATTAGCTGATGCTATTGGCACAGCCGGGGGTGCAGTGTTCGGCACCAGTACGGTAACCACTTACATAGAATCTGCTTCTGGTGTATCAGAAGGCGGCAGAACCGGGTTAACCGGGATTGTCGTTTCGATTTTATTTTTATTGTCTCTTTTCTTAAGACCATTAGTTGGCATTGTTCCGGGTGCGGCAACTGCACCTGCTTTGATTGTGGTGGGTACCATGATGATCAGTAATATCTTAAGCATTAAGTGGGATGATTTTTCGGAGGCATTACCTGCTTTTATCTGTTTAATCGCAATTCCAATGACCTATTCGATTGCCAATGGCATAGCACTTGGTTTCATAACTTATCCTCTGATTAAAGTGTTGAGCGGAAAAGGAAAAGAAGTACATAGTTTAGTCTATATACTAGGCATTCTTTTTGTGGTGAAATTTATTTGGCTATAGATTTCTCAATAGCTTGGAATGGAAATATTCAAAAATTTAGAATGGTTTAAATATAAGAGTGTGAATGTGCTTCACACTCTTATATTATCATAAGAAACATATTCATTTGATGTTCTTTGTTCAATGTTAAAAAAATGAAGTAGAATGATTGTTATACTATCTACTGATCAAGTATTTATTATCAGATTACAAAGATTGCCCAGTAAGGGACTATTGGATGGCTAGTGCAATCTATCATTCAAAGGAGATATAAATGAATTTATTCCAGATTGGACTGATTTTAGTTATTGGCATTATCACAGGATTTCTCAATACACTTGGGGGTGGTGGATCGTTGTTGACATTACCTATGCTTATTTTTCTGGGGTTGCCTGCTGCAACCGCGAATGGTACAAACCGAATATCAATCTTTATTCAAAATTTTGTTGCGGTTACTAATTTTCGTCATCGTGGATTCTTTTATCCAAAGCTAGGTATTATTTTAGGCATACCTGCAATCTTAGGATCAATTTTTGGTGCAAGGGTTGCGATAAACATTTCCGAGGAATTATTTGAAAGAATTTTAGCAGTCGTGATGATTGTTGTCCTCATTTTAATTTTGACACGTCCAGAGAAAAAATTCATTAAAGAGATAGAAGGTGAAAATCTAAGTACTATTAGACTAATGATTAGTATTATCGTTTTTTTTGCAATCGGGTTTTATGGTGGATTTTTACAAGCAGGTGTAGGTTTCATTATTATTGTGGCCTTAACGCTGATTACCGGAATGTCTCTGGTTAAAGTAAATTGTCTAAAAGTATTTATCGTTTTAATTTATACAATTTTTTCTCTAGTTATTTTTATTATGAATGGTAAGGTAAATTTTTTATTAGGAACAACCTTAGCAGTTGGCAGTGGCATAGGGGCTTATCTAGGAAGTACCTTTGCAGTGAATAAAGGGGATAAGTGGATTAGAATTCTTATTACCATTGCTATTTTGTTGATGGCGGCGAAATTATTAGGATTATTTAAATATATTGGATTGTAAGAAAATATATTTCATTAGGCATTCAATAGAGCATAAGGGCTAAGTAAGACAAGAAATATGCCAAAAGAAGGTTAATTATGAATTTTGATACCCTTGACTACCCATATCCTTCTCAAAGAAAAGTCATTTTTGCGAAAAATGGAATGGTGGCTACTTCGCAGTCATTAGCAGCCCAGGCAGGTTTGGGAATACTTAGACAAGGCGGTAATGCTGTGGATGCTGCAATTGCAACAGCTGCCTGTCTTACGGTTGTGGAACCTACTTCCAATGGAATTGGTGGAGATGCATTTGCTTTGGTATGGTTCAAGAATAAACTTTATGGGTTAAACTCCAGCGGTCCCGCCCCCAAGTCTATATCTAATGAGCTATTACGAGAAAAGGGATATCAAAAGATGCCTGATGCTGGATGGTTACCGGTAACTGTCCCGGGAATTCCTGCGGCTTGGGCTTCTCTTTCCAAAAAATTTGGTCATCTACCATTTAAAAAAGTTCTTATACCAGCTATAGAATATGCAGATCAAGGGTTTCCTGTTTCGCCAACGAT
>JAFGSC010000247.1 GCA_016934875.1 Candidatus Atribacteria bacterium | reverse complement strand
GAATGTATACTGTTGGTGTTTCTTTTAAGGTTATTACATACCTTCACACATGCATGGCCCTCAGTTGATAAATGGCTGGCGATAAGTGTTCTATGTGGCTTTCCAGCTGTCCTCACCAATTTTCTATTAGGGGCACTATCGCTATTATTATTAGTCTGCCTGTGGAAATATTATCTTGCCTTACGTGATGGAAAAGACAACCTAAGCGGTCTTTGGCTGGCAGTTGGATTTTTCAAACCACAATTAATCTTATTACCAGGAATACTTCTGGTTGCAGCGCGGCAATGGAAAGCAATGATCACCTTTTTGATCGCAATTACCATATTATTTATCACCAGCAGCATTGGAATGGGGTGGCAAATTTGGATAGAATTCCTTAAAATGCTCCGAAAGATGAACGATCTTTACAATAGTATGGGGATGGAGCCTGCCAGCATGTATAACCTCAAAGGTTTCTTTACCAGATTATTGGGAGATAATCAAGCAGATTTGATTAATATGTTAAGTTATGCTGGCCTTATCTCTGCTGGTATTTTCATGATATATATTTGGCATGGAAAATGGTCTACTCAGGCACCAGTGTTTGATCTACGCATGGCTTTATCACTGATGATGGGGCTGGTCTTTAACCTGTATTTATTTCCCCAGGATAGCCTTTTGTTGGTTCTTCCCGGATTGCTTTTTTATAATTATCTTAGAAATCGAGATTTACCGCGCAAACACTATGTGGTTTTTATACTTTTATTCCCTGCGCTATTCTTAATATCTCAGTTTAGCCTGATCCCTGAAACAGTAATAAAAATCCCCTTTCTGGGAATGGTAGTCTTGACAGTGTGGATGGGTTTTGCATTGTACAAAGAGAACAAATATGTCGACAAATTTACCGAGTCAAACATTTTCTAAGAATACACGTGGATTGGGCATCGATACTTTGTGGATAGTGGTGATCCTGGCTGGCTTTGGATTCATCATCTCCCTAACGCCATTAGTCTCAAATGATTTTTGGTGGCATTTAAAAATCGGTGAACTTATTTTCACACGGGGTAATATCCCGGATACTAATTTATTCAGCTGGAGCCTGGATGAAAACACACCTTTTGTCTATGGCGCCTGGCTGGGAGAGTATTTATTTTATCTCATCTATCGTGTTGGCAATCTAGAATTAGTAATTTTCACACGCAATATCTTAATCTTGTTGACTTTCTGGCTGGTTGGGGTCGAAGCCAAACGCCGTAGCAATTCCTGGCGCATCGCTGCTCTGGTTACAGCACCCGCATGCATCCTCACATTGAATAACCTGATAGTACGCCCTCAAAACTGGTCTTGGCTGCCCTTTATGGCTTTCTACATTTTATTGAGTCGCTTTACCAATCGTGAGATACAGAATCGCTGGCTGCTGACTTTACCCATCATTATGATATTTTGGGTGAACACGCATGGCGCGTTTATTCTTGGTCTTGTTTTGGTAGGGGTTTTCTTCATAGGTGAATTGATCCGGGGTTGGATACGACAGCCAGGTAAACTTCCAATCCGAAGTGTCGCGTGGATTGGCGGTATAGGTGTGTTATCAACAATTGCTACCATCATCAATCCTCAGTTTATAAAAATATTCACCTACGTGCTGGATTTAATGACCGATAAGCCAAGTCAAGGGTTAATTGAAGAATGGCAATCGCCCACGCCACATGGCATTGCTAATACAATGTTTTACATCATCATCATCATTATGTTCGTAGTTTTCATTTATTCACGCTATCGCCCAACACCAACCGAGATACTTCTCATTATGGGTTTCATGTGGTTAGCTTGGAGCGGTCAGCGATATGTAGTATGGTTCGGATTAATTACGATGCCGATCCTTGCCAAGGCAATTGCAGATCTGCCATTCAAAAAACTCATCTTTGAGGCAAAAAAGAATTTGGTAAATGTTCTCATAGCCGGCTTATTATTTGTTCCGTTGATCATCGTCCAGCCATGGTTTGTTGAGCGTTTACCATTACCAGCTATGTACCAGCAGATCGTTTGGCATTCCATTCCAGATGGGCCTTTGGTTGATAAAGATACACCAGTGAAAGCAGTCGAATATCTTAAAGACCATCCTGGTGGAAAAATATATAATGAAATGGGATTTGGAAGTTATTTAATATGGAAATTACCAGAGCAGAAAGTTTTCATAGATCCGCGTGTTGAATTGTACCCATACGAGCAGTGGCAAGATTATATCCATATAAATCGGGGCATCAGGTACAACAAGCTCCTCGATCACTATGGTGCGGACCGTATTCTCTTACATCCCGAGAAACAAAAGGAATTGGTGAAATCCCTGGAAGAAGATCCAATATGGCAACAAGAGTACGAGGATGAACAGGCTCAAGTATGGAAAAAGCTCAGCAACCGCTGACCATACCCTTAACCTTAAGATATTCCATGGGTAAGCTTATAGCTACTCTTATTCACGGATTTCCTCGACGAATAACCTGGGCGGTCGTATAGCCCACCAACGCACCCAATACAAGAGGATAAGCATTATTAATGGCAGTAAGAATAACAAAGCGGATCGCAATTGACCTGTACTGACACGGAAATAGATACCCCATGTCCCTAAAAATAGCACAACCAGGATGAGGCTAATAATCCAGTGGGCTTTTTTACCTCCTCGCTGTTCTGAAGCATATGCAAATATCGCCGTTGGCAGCACGAATGCCGCGTAATTTTCTACGCCTGAAGGAAGCCCAATCCATTGGGCTAGCACCAAGGTTAGTCCTACTGTCCAGAGAAACCAGCGGAAATCCCGCCTGCGAGCAGCCCACCACTCGCCCAAAAGACTCACAACAAAAATTAATGAAAATCCCCACCCTAATTGTCTCCCGACTCCAGGCCACCATTGATGGAAGGCTGCACTCGGGCTGGCGGGGGGCATATAATCTGAATAGTTCAATAGATTTCGAAACCATTGAAAGACCCAATCCGGGATGAAAAAAATCCCTATCACAGATAGAAATACGAGTAATCCAGCCAGCCAGGATAGAACAAGCCAGCGCTTCTGAGAAAAAAGCCAAAAAATGATGAATGGCAATACAACAGCAACCAGCAATGGTTGGATGGTCGCCAGAGCCAGTAATATACCTGCAAAAGCATCACGCTCGCTGCGGATAGCCTCGAGCGCAGCCACCAGGAATAGCCCTGCCAAGATAGTAGCATTCCCGTTGATTAGCAGGTGAATACTGGGATACCCAAGAAGGCTGCTTAATATAAAAAAAGATAGTAGACCTACAGATGATCGCCATCCTGTTTGGCGCAGGCATAGCAGTAGAGTCATCAGCAAAGCAACCCCCAGCAAGGTCATCCACAAGGCTCGTGCCAGTGCATAACTTGAAATGGCTGCAAATGGCAGGAATATAAACCCGCCATACAAAGGATACGTCACCCGCGCGTTTACATCTCCTGAGCGAACAGTGAGTGCCTGGATATAAGAAGCCGTCTCGTCACTGTATGGGCTGGTACCACTCATGAGCCAGGAACGCATTCCAGCCCAATAGACGATAAAACGCTCCTCTCCCTGCGTATGGGATGTATAGCGATAACTAACAAGAAATAAGCCAAAGATGGTTACGGCAAATAAAAGGGGTAGTAAAGCAGTTACTGCTATCTTTCGATGTGGATTCATGATAATTTACGAGAAGTTTTTTTCGCTCAAATCCATTGACAATCGAAATCATATTTTACCGGATGCGCAAATATATTTCATAGCCTGGATATTCTTTTATTTTTCGGAATTTACCGGATGAAATTACACCATCATACAAACCCCATTTACGGCTGAAATGACCAATCACGAGATAATCTGGGTCTGCTATGATTGGATTATACTCAATCGTAACGTCTTGCTTAAGATCATTTCGCCGTATCAATGATACATGCACATCGTCTGGTGGATAATGATAATGTCGGTTCAGTAGAAAAAAAAGCTCACTATCATAAGTTTCGATGATTGCTTTTGAGGGAGTGTTTGCATTCAAGAATTCGGCGACCTTTACTGCGGCGGGTTTTCCATCTGGATTGTATGTATTATAAACAGAAATGAGATCAATCGTAAAAATATTAAAAGGCACAGTGATAGCAAATAGAAGTATAGATAATAATGCGCCCCAATTTTGTATGGTAGATGATCGATGTAATAATAAAGCATTAACCCCCATAATGGTCGCCTTTAAGTTATAGGAAAAAGTAAGTTTATTTAGAAGCGCAGCTGTATATATGCTGCCGATAAATACCACTGGAAACAAGTAGCGAACATTAGACATCCCAAAGAAAACAAACCAAGCCATCCAACTACCGGTCAGCCCTAGTAAAGCTAACCTTACCGTCTCCACAACTGGATCTGAAGCACTTAATTCATTGAAGGATTTCAATTGACACATTTTTTTTATGAATCCCATCGCAACAAACCCAAGGCCCATGGTGGTTGGTAATCCTATAGTGAATGCAATTAGAATAGCATCTATTCGGATATCCCTGTTGAGAACCACTGCTGTCACATCCAATAATCCTGCTACAGTGTTGCCTTGGATTGCATTTCCAGCGATTAATTGGTTTTGTAACCATGCAATACCATAATTTGCACAAGCCTGAGTACCTACAATTGTAAATAATAATAAAACAAAGATTTTAGCCCAGCGTCGATAAATCGCCCAAAATAACGGCAGAAACATAGATGCTAACCAGAATGGCGGAACTTGTGCTTTAACACGGATGGCAATTGCGAAGAATACAATAGCAAGTAGTATCATCCAGGTTCTCTTATGTAATGCGCTCCATAAGCAGGCATATCCAGCCAAAAGATAGAAAACGGTGGGGATTTCGCCCAAGACTTGTCTCCCTATGATTAATGGGTTAAGCCATGGGCCAACGGACATTAAGAGTGTAACAATAACTGCGCTTATCGCGACTTTTTGATTGTATAGACGATCTGCTAGATAATACAGCAGCGCAAAAGCTACCCATAAAAATAATACTCCTGGAAGACGCCCCTGCCAAACACCTACTCCAAAAAGTCGGAAACTGGCAGCTACCTGAGCAACAACCGGAAATCCACCTGCTAAACTAGGGGTATCAAGCTCGCCTGAAAGATAACGACCATAAAAACTATCAACAGCCCAATTCCGAGCCACAACCAAAGTCCATCCTTCATCCCACCAAAGAGGCGGCTGACGCTCAAGTTGGATGAGTGAGGTTGTGATAATTAACAGTACTAAAAATGAAGTTATTAATTTTGAGGTAAAATTTTTACCAAGCATTCTTCAGTAATCCTGATTACTCGTCTTGGAATCGGTTCCAAAGTAGCTTGTTTTTTATCAAAAGTCTGGTATAGACTGTTCAATAAAGCGCCTAAAGATTTGATTATGATCACCGAACACCTAGTAGCTTTCTTTTTAAAAAATAAAAAATAAGTGCATATCTACCTAGAAGAAGTGTAGCCAAGAAGGCGAATCGCGCTATATAATTTTTTGTGTTTACATGTAAGGATTTCTTGAAATTTTCCAACGCCTTTTGTTTTTCATAAAACCTTAAATCAACAATGCCCCAACAGAAGTAAAAATCAGATTGAATAGCTTTATTAAGTTCTGTAAATCCATCAGAACACTCAATTTTTTTTCGTAGTTGTGATGACGCTAGTTTTTGACGGTGAAAATTTGCTGTGATACCAGTTGGAATAGCTCTATATATAACTAACACAGCGTCTAGAAAAGCATATTTATGCGCCTCTGCAATTCGAAACCATAAATCCCAATCTTCTAGGGCTGGTAAATCTTCATCAAATCCTTTAACCTCCCATAGTATCGCCTTTCGGGTCATTGCTGCATGTATCGGAAATGCGTTACGTATAGCCAGGATTTTTAGACTCTCTATTGGAGCCCCCAAGCCTGTAGATAGTAACCCTATCTGAGAAAACAATTTTTGTTCACTACCACCAGCTCCAAAGCAATCGTTATAATAACCATCTGAATAAACAACATCTACATCTTGATTGTGGTCTAAAAAACTAACCTGCATTTCCAATTTAGCTGGTAAAAGAATATCATCTGCATCGAGAAACACAATATACTCACCAATGGCAATGTTTAATCCTCGGTTTCGGGCTGCACTTGGGCCTAAGTTTTCTTGTTTTATATAAACAATATTCGACCCATAACGAGAAATAACTACCTCAGTCTCATCGGTTGATCCATCGTCTATAACGATAATTTCATAATCCTGAAAAGTTTGCTCCAATACCGAATCAATAGCTTCAGGAAGAAATAAAGAACAATTATACGTAGGAATAATAATACTGAGTTTCGTCATATAATTAAAGGTATCCAACCTACGATCATTTGTCTTATATGATGTAAAATATTTTTAAACAGGGAGCTTAAAAAAACAATACCCCAACCGAATACATTGAACTTTATACCTCGTAATGAATAACGTCCAGCAGCACCTATATGGAATCGTTTTAAGGATAATAGGGTCTGGTTTGTTGTGATATGGCTGTGCCAACGCCTTATATATCTTTTTGCCTCTTGTGGTACATCTGATCGGCTCGGATTTAGAAAACTTTCAGCTATTGTACGGTCTTCAAACACAAAATAGGTTTCAGCGTTTCCGCCTCCAAATAAAGTCAGTGAGTCGGGATGTTGCCGATAATGGTAAACAATCCGATCGATACAGGTATATGAAAATTCTGATATAGCAAACCGAATGAGGAAATCCCTATCTGCAGAGGCACGATAGCAAATATTAAAATTCCCGGTAACGTCAAACACATTGCGCCGAAAAAACCAGGCATTGAAGATCGAAACACCCCTAGTTAATCTATAGAACAAATTCTGTCGAGTAATCGGGGAGTATACGGAAAATATATCTCGCATCATTGGTGGTTGCGCTGTCTGCCCTTGGAAAAAAGTTGCCCCTCCTACAACAGCAGCCAGATTTAGATCGTTATACATTGTTTCCATTACAATTCCAAAAATATTCGGCTCGTAACAATCATCAGTATTGATAAATCCAATCACTTTACCATGCGAAAATCGAATACCTTTATTCAAAGCATCATATAATCCATTATCCGGCTCGCTAATCACCCTGAGATGAGGATACTTCACCAATTTTTCTAATGTCCCATCCGTAGAACCCCCATCAACTATTATGTGCTCTACGTTCGGATAATCTTGAGCTAAGACACTATCGATAGCATTCGAGATAAAACCCGCACGGTTTAAACTCGGAGTAACAATTGTTAGAAGTGGTAATGTATTGGTCAAGGATATAATCTCATTCAGAAATTTAGTTATTTCAGATAGTAGCGATTGTATTTCTCAGTTAATTATCCAAACTACGATACCCATCCAAGATAAGTGAAGCTGTTTTCTCCCATGAATATAATTGCACTTTTTCCAAACCTTTTCTTACATGTTCCGACTGTCTACCTTCTAATACCATTTTTTCAAAGGCACAAATTAAGCTATCCGGTTCGCCCACATCAAAATATATAGGGCAATCTCCCGCTACTTCAATAGTAGATGGTATACACGAAGCTATGATCGGACAACCAGTACTCATAGCCTCCAAAAGTGGGATACCAAATCCTTCATATATGGATGGGTATATAAAAGCATCAGCCTGGTTGTATAATACATTTAGGCACCGATCATTTATGTTCGTAAGTAAATGCACTTTGTGTTTTAGATTATTATCTTCAATAAACCTTTTTTCTATTTCTGTCCAAAGAGGACCAACAACAACTAAATTGACATTATAACGATTATTCCATAAGCGATAACTGCGTAGAAGACCCATGAAGTTTTTATAATGTGACCGGCGACCTACGTACAATAGATATGGCTTGAATGGAACAGAGCATTGTTCTAAGAAATCACTAGGCAGTATGCAAAATTTTTTACTCGATGCTAGTGGTGTAATTATGATTTTTTCGTTAGGAACTTTAAAAATACGTACCAAGTCCTGGGCTGTGGTTCGAGAAATAGAAAAAATAACATCAGCGGCAAGTAGGCTTTTACGAATTTGATCTCGGACCATTTGATCGCCTGGTTTGTTATAGTATTCGGGAAACAAATGGTATATTAAATCTAAAACGGTAACGGCTATATGCCCATTCCATACTAGCGGTAAGGTGTAATAAGTAGAATGCCATATTTTGCCTTTACCGCGGCCAATTTGGATCTGCATCAAAAGTGACCTAATTATTGGTTTCATTGGCCATAAAATTTGTGATGGTTTAAGATACCTCTCTATAGGTAATATTTTCTTATGAGAAATTCTATTACCATGAGGCAAAGTAGAAGAACAGGAACCAGTAGTGGCAATAGTGACTGATAATTCCTTATCTATTTCACACATCCTAGGCAATATTTCGTTGTATATACGGAGATTACCGCCAAAAGAATTATATTGATAAATATATCCGTCAATGATTAAATCCACCATAATGAGTCTCAATTCAAGCATAGTAAAAATGATAGATACTTATATATGTGTATTTCATAAAGCTTATGCATTTTTCATTTTACGATAATAATTTACCTCTGCCGAATGTATTATTTGCGCTAAATCATCATCTTCTTCATGAAAAACACAAATATCAAAGTATTTATTTCCTTTCCATCCAGTGTAATAAAGATTTAAATCGCTTATTAATTCGGTATTATCTAGGCGAAACGATAAGAAGTATTCACCGAAGTTATTGTACACAAGAGCAGTTTCATAACCAATATTCCTCAAATTTTTAAATAAGCTTAAGCCATCATCTCCACACAATTTATAAAAATATGGATCATACTCAAAAAATATCACGGGATGTGTTTTATTTAAGAAATCCAATGATCCTTTAAGGATAATCCCATCCATACCATCTGTATCTACCTTTAGCATTTTGCTATCTAAAAACATTGGATAGTGTATTAAAACCTCATCAAGTGAGTTGACCTTAATTTTTGTGTGGCCATTCTGTAATCTTGCAGTCCCAGATTCAATTACGAGAGAGGCATGCAAAAAGTTATTATTACAACTAATAAATGTATTGCTCAAGTATACATCTTGTAAGTTATGAGTATTATGGCTCAATAATTTATAAAAATTAGCACTACCTTCAATACACAATATAGGATAGAAAGCAAACTGTCGGAGTATAACAACCGAATCCCCAATATTAGCGCCAATATCAATTAATTTTAACGATGGGTATTTTTGATAAACACACTTACCAATCCGGCCTAAATTTATCGAGTAATTAGGATAAGAAGAAATAAAAATAGGTAGATTATGCGAAAAAGGAATTAATAATTGAGTTCCTAAAAAATAATAAGTAACTAGTGGATCACATATTTTTAACATTAATTTCCGTAGATGCAATAAAAAAGAATAGTAATATTGATCAATATGGCACCTACTTTTTTTATTAAATAGGGCATCCATAATTTTTTGTGCAAAGAATTCCATCATTTTTATTCGAAACATCAATATTTTTTTATTAACAATACCTTCGCCAATTAGCCTGAGGAAACAGGCACTTTAGCAGGATGAATGCGACCTAAAGCGGCCGCTTTGTGAAAAAGCTGAGAAACTAAATTATCATCGGGTTTTTGTGGAAGCATTTGAAT
>JAFGSC010000246.1 GCA_016934875.1 Candidatus Atribacteria bacterium | reverse complement strand
TTCAGGTGTATAGATAGAGTGAGAAACATATCAAGTTGGTTGGTATCTTACCCTGTCTGTATTATTTTCTATCATTTTATTTAGGAGATCTTTATTTCATGAAAAAACGAATGATTCAAAACAATTTCCTTTTCCTGTTTTTATTATTGCTTTTTATAGGGGGATGTAATATGGTTCCTCCTTCAAGCTTTCCGGAGGAAGATACTCCAAGAAAGATTAAGGCTATCTCAAGATAAAATTCCGAGAGATAAGAAGATGTTATCCGGATTAGGAATACCTGGAAATTGCATAGACACCAATCACATCCATTTGTAGATATTGTCCCACCTAAGGATACAGTGAGTAAAGTCGTAAAGATTATCAAACTCAATACTAGCAAAGCAATGAAGCAAAAATTCAGCTTCCTGCAAAGGGTCCTTGGGATGATAGGGGAAAGATATTTGGTCTCCGCTGTGGGAATCAATGAGAAAACCACCAAGCATGCGTTTTTTGGAGGTAAAATACAATGGACAAAAAAAGAATTCTTTATATAAGCGGATCATTAGGTTTAGGACATATTACCAGAGACCTGGCTATTGCAATAGAATTACGCAGGCAAAATCCAAACATTGAAATATCCTGGTTGGCAGCTCATCCCGCAAGCCAATTTGTTGTAGATTCAGGTGAGTATTTACTTCCCGAAGCTGTAAATTATGGCAATGATAACGACCCTGCTGAAAAAGCCGCCAAAGGTTCTCAACTGAACCTCCTAAAATACTTATTTGGTGCTCGGGAAATTTGGGCAAGAAATGTCTCAATTTTTACGAAGGTTACTGAGAGGAATCATTTTGATTTGGTCATTGGTGATGAAACCTATGAAATTGCTGTTGGCATGCAAAGAAATTTCAGGATTAAAAAAGCTCCTTTTGTTATGATTTTTGATTTTATAGGCTTGGATGCAATGACGGGTAGCCTATTGGAAAAGTTTGGAATTTATATCTGGAATAGAATTTGGTCAGCTGTTGATTATAATAAAAAGTATAACCGCGTTTTAGACATGGGACTTTTTGTAGGTGAGGAAGAGGATGTTCCAAACAGAAGTTTTGGATTTCTTCTTCCCAATCGCCGAGAATGGGCTAAAACATTGTGCCAATTTATTGGTTACATTATTCCTTTTAATCCTTTGGATTATTCCGAAAAAGAAGAGGTGAGGAAAGAGCTAGGGTACGGACCACAACCTTTGATAATCTGTTCTGTAGGAGGGACATCAGTTGGTAAGGACTTATTAAACTTATGTGCTAAAGCGTACCCGATTGTAAAAGAACATAAGCCTGATTTACGTATGATTCTTGTTTGTGGGCCTCGTCTTTCTCCGGAGTCATTAGAGGTTCCACAAGGAGTCGAAGTGAGAAAATATATTCCAGATCTTTTTAAACATTTTGCCGTTGCTGATTTAGTCATTGTTTTAGGAGGTGCGACATCAACTCTTGAATTGTCAGCCCTCAAGCAGCCTTTTCTTTATTTTCCCTTAGAAGGACACTGCGAGCAAGCATTGGTGGCTGAGCGTCTGTCAAGACATAAGGCTGGAGTCAAGATGATTTTTTCCCAAACATCGCCGGTATACCTGGCAGAAAAAATTTTGCACCATATGGGCGAGAAAGTAGAATATTTGCCTATTCCGCTAAATGGGGCTCAAAAAGCAGCAACGCTTATCAGTCAGCTTTTGTGAATCATAATAAAATAGGTTCAGGTTTTGAAATATAAGATTACCAATTTACCTGACCTCGTAATCCTGTTTTATTCACTCGTTAGGCAGAAAATCACAGGCTTGCCTATGGGTATCTTATACTATCTTATACTAGATATACTAGATAAATCATATAATTCTTTATATTCTTTTGATAAGTTAAATATTTCTGTATTTATTCTTCAATTGGGTATTATTAGATTTTAGAAATGTGAATACGATTGAAAAAGTATTTCCTTTTTACTTGCCCGGTGAGCCAGCGATTCCCAGTTTTCCAACATCCTGCTGAGAGGTTTTCTTTCATGTAGAATCAATCACTGCACAACTTTTATGGTATAATAAAGAAGATTTCAATTTCATAGAAACATTAAATCAGCTGCATTCTGAATATTTTCAAAGCACACTTTTAAGATAACTCATTAGTCAGTGAGACGTAACGATTGGAATTAATATATCACACAAAGGAGATGATGAATTATTATTTAGTTTTGTTCCTAATCTGAAAGAAAGGAGGTCTGTTCAGATGAAGGGGAAAATGCTCTTCTTTAAATGTTTTTTAATGATGCTACTTTTTGTAACTCTATCAGGCTGTTTACCTACCGTGACACCTATGTCATGCGTCGATTTTGAAAGCTTAACTTTAGGTAAAGAATTTCATGTTGGAGACATGTTTAATGATGCTGGTACAATGATTTATGTCTTACCCTTTCAATGGGAAAGCAGTACCTGGACTTCCGCAGGTTATGCCAAGGTCTATGACGGAAGTCATGCTGGTGTATCCGGCAAGGAAATGAATCTAAATAATGTCAATCTCGGTTTTCAATTCAGCAATTCACTAACAGAGCTATCTTTTAACTTTGGTGAATATGGGGGGAATCTAAACATCCAGGTTAATGACCAATTCAAGAATTTCCAAAATTTTGATGATCTTAACGGGGCGACTCTTGGTGGGGTCCATATTTCTGTCATCGATGGTTCTGGTGATGAAAAAGGGAGGCTCATTTTATCAGGTGAAATGAATACATTTAAGGTCATGGAAGAAGATGTTTATTTCGTTATTGGAGGACAAGAGTTATGGATAGACCATGTTTGTCCGGTGGAATAATTAATCAACCCAATTGAAATAATTTACCATTCGCTGGTTACTCTAGCAACAAAATGACCCTATGAACCTAGTCACTTTATAGGTCTAAGATTAACCTAAAATTTCTTTCTTGGAGGCAATGTGCTTATTCCGATTCCTTCTTACTAAATAAAGAAAGGAGGTCATCTCAGGTGTTTAAGATACCAGAAGGTAAAAAATGTCTTATCTTGCTTGTCATCATTCCTTACTTATTACTCTTATCTGCCTGTGATGGCTTGACCCCCGCTCTTACTGGTTCAATTGCTATCAACTCTACTCCAGCCGAAGCAATAGTCTACTTGGATGGGGTCTACACCGCTCAAACCACACCAACTGTTCTGACAAATGTATCTGCAGGAACCCATACGGTGAAATTAGTACTCTATCTTTATGAGTCGAAGGAGGAGACCAACGTTTTGGTAACGGCTGGAGAGACCACGAACCTGGAATGGACTTTAACTCCTGTGACTATTAAAACCATGAACCTGCAACCAGGCAGTGAAGGGAAGGATGCCGAAGTGAATGAACTAGTTCCGGATACAAATTCTGGGAATACTATCGTTTTTTTTGTAGGTTACCGTTATCTCGATTTTCTGACACGTCGGGCTTATCTGTACTTCGATGTAAACTCTTCTTCCCTTCCTCTAGATGCGGTGGTTACATCTGCTTACCTAAAGCTACACCAAGGTACTTTTATTGGGACAGGAAGCTTGCAAATCGGTCTTTATCCAGTGACCGGTGATTGGGAAGAGAGTACCATCACCTGGAATAATCAACCAACCAGTTTATCGGAAACCGAATATACCACTTATGTGTCTAGTGGTACAGATATCTGGAGAACCTGGCATATCAAGTATCTAGTGAAGGGCTGGCTGGATGGCAGCATCACAAACAAGGGAATGTTATTAAAATCAGTCAATGAGCCGGCAACGACGAGTGTTGTATGGTTTGAGTCTTCTGATCATGATATTACGGACCGTCGTCCTCAGTTGGTCATCGAATATTATGTTCCCTAATCCGGTCTAAGACATGGGCAGAATCTCTTCTATCGGTTCTGCCCATGTCTATCAAATTGAGATAGCTTTCTAACCCTTTGTTACAAAATCTTAATTTAGAGATACGCATTAATTCCTTAAATTGGCCTTAGCAGAAAGTTGTCTGAGGAACCAGTGAAGAACCTCCTTTCAGTATATTTGATTAGAGGTTTTTATTCTAATTAATGTCTATCATAAAGTATTTTTATCTCCATAATGGAAATACAGATTGAAAAGGTGTTAGAATTCATTAGAGTACAATATAAATAAACAATCAACTGAACGTCACCACGAATGCAGTGATATAGAAAATTGCCATTTTGTATTTTATAATTATTGGGAGTAATTTGTTATGAAAATGATTTTAGTGATCAACATCGGAAGTACCTCGTTAAAATATGCGTTGTTTGACATGGCTAAGGAAACACAGCTTGGCGCTGGGCTAATTGAGCGAATTGGAAATCAAGAATCGCCATATACCTATACTCAGATGGATAGAAATAGTACAAAACTGATGATTGATACGACTTACGGTTATGAAGATGCCATAATACAAATGTTGAAGGTATTGGTAAGGAATGATTCAAACGAGGAAGGTATTCTTGAAGACATCTCTGAAATAAAAGCTGTGGGATTTAAGACCGTTCATGCCGGAAAACTAAAAGAATCCACCATTCTGACTGACGAAGTT
>JAFGSC010000245.1 GCA_016934875.1 Candidatus Atribacteria bacterium | reverse complement strand
ACTTCATTGTCTTCAATGAGACCAATGTAATGGGTTGATATGCCAATTTTCTCTAATTTCTCAAAAAAATAAGCAGCGCTTATGCATAAAGCTGCTCCTTTTTGTTCAATATGATCTGGCATTTCACCCCAGTCAAAAACAGAGTAGCGGTCTGAAAAATAAAATCTACCCCGTCCAGCTTGCTCTTTGGTTGGTAACGTCAAAACAGATAAATCTTTTACACTTCCCATAAAAACTCCTTGAATTATTAAATCTCAATCAATTCCCTGGTTGATACTTAGCTCTTTAATCTTCTGTTCCATTCTAACGCCATAGGCAAATAGCTCTTTGCTAATCTTGCTGTTTTCCAATGCCAGAATCCTTAATGCCAATAAAGCCGCATTCGCCGCTTGATCAATACCTACCGTTGCTACCGGAATACCCTGGGGCATTTGGACAATAGAGAGTAATGAATCTAAACCTTCCATGCTTTTCGTCTTTATTGGAACACCTATCACTGGTAAAATGGTCTTCCCAGCAATGATGCCAGGCAAATGAGCAGCACCACCCGCTCCAGCAATGATCACCTTAAAACCTCTCTCGTTAAATTGATCGATATAGTGAAAAAGAAAATTAGGCGCACGATGTGCTGATATCACTCTCAACTCGTAGCTGACTCCGAATTCTTGTAGTATTTTAGCTGCATTTTCCATGATTGGCTGATCAGACATACTCCCCATAATCATACTGACATCCAAAATTATTACCTCCTTAATTGGATAGAATACTACACTGCTAGTATAAAAACTTAAAAAAAGAATATAAAAACAAAAAACCCAGCACAAGAGGCATCCACAAATAAGAGTGGAACCTCTCCGCCTGGGATTTTAGCCCTACGGTGTAGTATAAAAATACACTTTGCACCACTTGGTTCGAACCCTGATGAATGCTTTATTTCTTCACACAGGTGATTCCCTGAGATGCACTTCCACTCGTAGCCTGTTGTGATTTACGGTCACTTGGTAGAAACGCTTCCGCCTTATCCGAAAGCTTATACGAGCTTTATTCTTTCCAAATTACTAAATAAATTATAATAATTTCGTATAAAAAACGGCAATAAAAAAATTAAAAATCTAATGAAAATATATCACCATTCCCACCTATTGTCAATGAATTGTAAATTGCCATGCATACTAAAAAATAGCTTGCCATTTATACTTATTTCGATTAGAAATTACTTTTTTTGGAAACAATAGCCGAATATAACCAAAAAGCCCATACTCATACTCAGAATCAGCATGTAACTTAAAGAGATTACAGAATAATTTAAAGATTTCAATATAATACCTATTGAGGTTAAGATTAAAAAAATTGAATATAAATATTTAAGTTTTTCCCCGCCAATATTGCAGGTAGCCCGAACCCCGAAATTGACTCCAGCTAAGCTACCCAAGCCTAAGACCAAGGAAACGGGGATTAAAACTTTGCCATCCTGTAAATATAAAAAAGTTGCAAAGATACTTGATATGATAATTGTTACCAAACTGGTTCCTATAGCGTGATGGGGTTTGATATTCAAAAAAACGATGAGAACAGGTACCAGAATAAATCCACCTCCTACACCTAAAAAGCCCTGTAATAATCCAATAAAAAGGGCAATTACAATCAATACCCAAATAGAAACCGACAAACCTTCTGGGTAAATCAAAACCCTAGGTGGGATATTTTTCAATTTTTGGAACATACTTATTGGGTTATGATTGATTCTTTTTTCGCTTGATGAATGAACTTGCTTTTTATTTAGTGTTAAAATACCAAGGGCTAACAAAAGTACAATATAAAGTAAGCGAATATAAAAATCAGCCAAGTTGAGTTTGTCTAAATAAATAACCAAAGGTTGCGATATTTGAATACCGATGAAACTCAATGATCCCATGATGATTGAGATTTTTAATAAGGTATTTCCTGCAAGGTAATGCTTAATACCGCCAAAAATTGATACCATTACTGCAAAGAATAAACCAGTTCCAACGGCATTTGCCATGGATAAACCCATGATATTGAGCAATGGAGTTAAAATAAAGCAACCTCCAATTCCGAAAAAACCGCTCAGGATACCGGTATTAAATCCCAACAGCATTAGTATCAACCATGTATAAATCGAAGTTGGATTAAACATAATTTAAAATCTCCTATTTTTATTCAATCATCAATATTAATTACTAATACCCTTTAAACTAGATGAGATAGCCAATACTCCTGAAATGAAAATGACAACGAGCGTGGTAAATCTGAAAGAACTTTCAGTCACTCTATTGGATAAAGAAATTCCTATATACACTCCTAAAACCATTGCTGGAAAAAAATATAAAAATAAACGGATCACACGAATATTGATAATCTCAGAAAAATACATTGACAATATTGCAATAAAACCTATAACAATAAAATAGATCACTATGTTAATTTTAAAACAATCTTTAGTAATTTTTAAATTTGTCAAAAACAAGATAACTGGTGGTCCACTCATCGCTACACTCCCTGCCAGT
>JAFGSC010000244.1 GCA_016934875.1 Candidatus Atribacteria bacterium | reverse complement strand
CCAATGTTTAAGGGGATTTTTATTCGAGCACCTTATATTACTGAAATGGGTCAGACGGTTAGAGCGCTTGGTTATTACAAGGATATGACAGTCTTTGCAAGAGAAGGGAATATCTTTGTAGCATCTTTTCATCCTGAATTAACGAGTGACTTTAGATTACATAGGTTTTTTATTGAAAAAACTTGATTCTAGAGTCATTTTTTCATCATTTTCTGTTTGAACTAAGTCAGATTTTATAATATAATAAAAAATGTTAATTGTAGTGTAATTAGTTAATTTTAAAAAATATCATCGTAAGATAAACAAGAAAGTTTAAAAGCAACTTTGGAAATTTAATAATTGAGTAAAAGAGATAGCCGTAAAAAAACTTCAGTGTTTGAGGAGAGTCAATCAGTTTATTCTTACATCTTACGAGAAAATAAGCATACCATCATAGGAAGTAGATCTATTTTTTCTATCTCATATGTGTGTTTAGAGCAAATTATAGATTTTTATCATTGCTAAAAAGGCGAATACACACTTCAGGAAGGGAGTGAAGATAGTGTTATTTCTGAGGTAAGCCGAAAAAATCATACAATTTTCAAGTTTAATGATAGAGAAATAGGCCTACGGCGGCTAATACAAAAAAAATAAATATATCTTTAACTTTAATTAAATTAAAATAATAAGAAATTAAAAAGGAGAAAGATTAATGAAAAAAATAAGTTTATTTCTAATGATCATTGTATTATTAGTCAGTTTTAGTGCTAATGTTCTTGCTCAGAAAGGAACGATAGCTATTGCAGGCTGGGGTCAGAATAACCCGTTTTTTGTACTTCTTCATGATACTGCAAAAAAGGTATTTGAGGAAGCTGGTTACGAAGTCATCATTTCTGATGGGGAGACAAAAATTGATAAACAATCAGCTGATATGGACAATTTTATAGCGATGGGTGTAAAGGGAATGCTTTTGACTCCTGTTGATAGCTTTGCTTTAGCCTCTGCAGTGACAAGAGTTAAAGATGCAGGTATTCCGGTAGTCACAGGTGATATGACTGTTTACAATGCGCCCCTAAATGCCACCGTTGAGTCAGACAATTTTTATGCCGGTTATGTTGTTGGTGATTGGATGGTAAAATATTACCAAAGACTTGAGCAGTCAACTGACCAAAAGAGATCTTTTAAAGTTGTATGTGGGCTTTTCAGCCAGGCAAACTCTTGTAGGGATAGACAAGAAGGTTTTGAAAAGGCAATTTCGGAAGGACCAGCTGGCTTAATTGAAATTGTTGCTAAACAGGAACAGAAAAGCGTAGCCGTAGATGAGGGTTATCAGTTTGCTCAAAATATTATGACCGCTTATGAAGATTTAGATGCCTTATTCTTCGGTTGTAATGACAATTATGCCTTGGGAGCATTAAAAGCAGTACAGGAAGCAGGAAAAGAAGATCAAGTTGTCGTTACGGGAGTTGATGGACAAGTAGAAGCAGTCAATGCGATTAATGCTGGGACTGCCTTTAAGTGCACGGGTGCCCAACATCCGCAGGTTATTGGTTATGTAGCAGCCTTAAGGTTGCTTGATCTTTTGGAAGGGAAAGAAGTTCCTACTTACACAAAGATTATTTGTACCCCCATACATTTACCTTTCCAGCCCTTCTCTCTTGATCCGGCTGAAATGGTTGAAGCTGGTAAAGCAATTTCTAGAACCGTAGATGTTAAGTTCCCCATTACGGAACCGGTTAAATAGTGAAGTAAGTGTTTTTAGAAAGTAGAGCCGTCATGAAAGACGGCTCTACTTTTGTGTGAAGGGTGCAAGTAGAATTTTAAAAAAATAAATAACTTAATACTGTCTATATTGAAAATAACCAAAAAGTCCAAGCTATTTTTAGCATCATTTGTAGATTATGAAAAATATGAATTTATGAATAAATAAATATATGAATAATAGTTTATTTATATAGCTATAGGAAATGATAGCTATTTTGATGATTGATCGTAAATCACATAATGAAATAGTTAATGACTTGAAAAATATAAAGAGGTAATTTTAATGGCCAATAACAATCACCATATTCTTGAATTTAAAAATATCACAAAATATTTCCCAGGTACGGTTGCATTAAGCGATGTTTCCTTTGAGATCAGTAAAGGGGAAATCTTTGGATTAATGGGAGAAAATGGCGCAGGAAAGTCAACTTTACTAAATATATTATCAGGAGCTATTAATGAAAGTAGTGGTGAAATTATATTTGATGGAGAAAAATTATCAGGGAATCCTTATGAAAGAAGACTCAAAGGGATCAGCATGGTATATCAAGGGCTTGGCTTAGCATTAGAATTGACTGCAGAAGAAAATATTTTATTAGGGAATGAGATGATATCAAACCTAGGAATTATTAATCATAAGCAACAGATTAAAAAAGCCAGGGAAGTCATGAGTAGAATTGGTGTCGATTTTAATCTAAAAATGCCAGTCTACGATTTAAGTGCTGATGAAAAACAGCTCGTAGCTATCGTTCGAGCTATTTCACTCAATGCAAAAGTTATTGCGCTGGATGAACCCACATCCTCTTTATCAAGAAACGAAGTGGATAAATTATTTAATATTATCCGAACGTTGAGTAATGAAGAAAATATATCGTTTATTTTTGTTTCCCATCATCTTGATGAAGTTTTTTTGATTACCGATAGAATGGCAGTGTTAAAAGATGGGAAATTACAGGGAGTAGTCAATACGAAAGATGTGAATCCACAATCACTTACGGAGATGATGGTGGGTAGTAAAATTGTGGAACACCATACCAAAAAATTTTCTAAAGAAAAACCAATGAATGAAAAAGATCAGGTTATTTTGGAAGTGAAAAATTTGACTAGGAAGGGGTTTTTCCAAGATATATCCTTTCAATTGAGAGAAGGCGAGATCCTTGGTTTTGCAGGATTGTTAGGCTCTGGAAGAACTGATTTAATCAAGTCAATTTTTGGAGCTGAGCCTTATGATAGTGGTGAGATTATTTTTAGAGGAAATAAAATTAAGTTCACCTCTCCCAAAGATGCAATTAAAAACGGGATTGCCTACTTAACTGATGATCGACTGAACGAGGGAATTCTAAAAACAATGTCAGTAGGCGAGAATATTGTTATTGAGAATTTGGAAAAAGTCTCAACAAAATTTAGCATTATCAATCGAAGTAAAAACAGAAAAATACAACAGGAATATATAGATCGTTTTAGTATTAAGACAACTGGCATTAATCAACCTATGCCGTCCCTAAGCGGCGGGAATCAACAAAAAGCCCTTTTTGCGAGACTTGTAAACACAGATTGTGATTTTTTACTTTTAAATGAGCCATCTCGCGGAATTGATGTAAAAGTTAAAGAGGAAGTGCATGATTTAATGCGTGACTATGTCACATCAAAAAAAGGAAGAGCAATTGTCATGGCATCAAGTGAATTGCCGGAATTAATTTCTACCAGTTCAAGGGTTGTTGTCATGAAACAGGGTACCATTGCAGATATTTTAACCGGAGAAGATATTAATGAGGCAAAAATCATAGAAAAGATGGTATAATGCAAAAGTTGTTTTAACGAACAAATGAACAGAACAAAAATAACACATAATTGTTAAAATCGAAAGGAGAGAGAGTATAGTATGGTCTCAAATGTAGATCTTCAAAAAGAAGATAACCAGGAAAAGAGTTCCAAAAAATCGCTTGGCTATATGATATTGAATAATCCTGCATTCAGTGCTTTGATATTTTTAATGATCTTTTTTGCTATTATAAGTAATCGTTTTTTTAGTTTTAACAATATGATCAATATTCTTACCCAAGTTTCTATTACTGCGATTATCGCTTTTGGTATGACCCTTGTGATTACTTCTGCAAACATTGATCTTTCGGTAGGGTCAGTACTGGCGTTAGCAGGAATGATTTTTATGGCACTTTCAGTGTCCGGGGTTCACGTAGTATGGGGTTTTATTATTACTATTTTTCTAGGTGCTGTCATTGGTCTATTCGATGGCTTTTTGGTAACATTTTTTAAATTACCCTCTTTTATTGCTACCTTAGCTATGATGACAATTGCCAGAGGTTTGGCTCTGTTAATGAGAGGAGGGACCACCATATGTCAGGGTATTCACCCTTCTTATTTTTGGCTAGGCCAATCTAAAGTTGGAAGTATACCAATACCGGTGATTATTCTTATTGTTATTTTTTTACTCATGGACTTTTTAATGACCCGAACTACGTTTGGTACTTATACCAGAGCTATTGGTAGTAATCCAGAAGCAGCTCGACTAGCTGGTATTTCCAACAATCGTATTCTGATGATCATATTTGCGATTATCGGAGTTTCATCAGCTATTGCAGGGATTATTACTGCATCCAGATTAGGCGTCGGTAGTCCAATTACAGGTCAGATGAAGGAATTAGATGCAATTACTGCAGTAATTTTAGGTGGAACTGCCATGACTGGAGGTATTGGTACAATTAAGGGTACATTCGTTGGTGCACTAGTTGTTACAATCTTAAATAATGGTCTTACCATTATGGGTATTTCATCCTACTGGCAACAAATTTTATTAGGATTGGTTCTTATTAGTGCTTTAGCTATTAAGAGATTCCAGAGGCAGTAAGTCATAGTTTTTCTTAGGAAGTTGAAATTAGAAAATCATGAAAATCATTGGCGTTGATATTGGCACTTCGGGATTAAAGATTTCTGTTTACGATACAAAAGTGAATGTTCTAGAGAGTGATATTGAGAATTATACCGTTCAAAGTCCTTTCCCAGGCATCGTTGAACTCGATCCCATG
>JAFGSC010000030.1 GCA_016934875.1 Candidatus Atribacteria bacterium | reverse complement strand
GATCTTTCATTTATTCAACATTTCTACCTTACCAATGATTCTGCCTCAAAACTGTTTGTGACAAAGGGTATCGGGGGTAAATATATTCTTCCAATCCATTATTATTTTACAACTCCAGCTTTTGACTCAACAATTGTATGGCAAAATTATCCGGATGCCGTCATTTTCGAAAAAGAATTGCAAACATGGGTAATGCCGGATAGGAAGGAAGAGACTTCGAAATCTATAGATAAATACTCAAGTCAAACCATTGTATGGAAAAAACTTACCTCCTTCCCTAAAACGACTTCTGGTGCAGAACCGATTGTATTGGATAATAAGATATACTATGTGCCCAGCAGTTATGCTCCCCGATCAATCACTTCGGATTTTTATCAATATGATATCCCTTCAGATACCTGGATTCAACTGGAAAATATGCCCGAAGCAAAAGGAAATCTCGCGGTTGCTGAAGCATCAGGAAAAATATATGCCATTGGTGGAGGATTTACAAAAACAAATTTTAAATACACCCCCGAAACCAATACCTGGCAAACGCTGGATTCTATGCCAACTGCCAGACAACATATTGATTGTGGTGTAGTAGATAATAAGATTTATGTTATCGGAGGGATCACCTCATTCAAAAACATTACGAAAAAGAATGAAATGTATGATACAGAAACCAATACCTGGTCCGAAATAGCTCCCATACCTACTTTGAGAAACAATCCTGCCATTGTAACAAAGGATTCGCTTATTTATGTTATCGGAGGTGCTGGCTCTGAAAAGAGTATTTGGACTACAATTGCTACCGTTGAATGTTATCATCCAAAAACGGATGATTGGACCACAAAAGCTGATTTGCCGTTCCCATTATTTAAGCCAGGCGCGGTTGTGGTAAATAACAAAATAATTGTCTTGGGTGGACAAGATGCCAACGGCAAATCATTGTCCACCGTTTTAATTTACGATATCGAAAGTGACAGCTGGGAAAAGACCACTCCCTTACCCAAGATAAATTGTTTTGCAGGCTATGCCTCCGTGGGCAATAAAATTTATGTCATAGGCGGAACCACCAGCGCTCCAGACTGGACTTATTATTCAGATGTATACGAAGGTACCATAGTAGATTCCTCAAACAGATAGTAATAATGAAAATCAATTTTTTAATAATAGGTATGTCATTGTCAATGTGGTTCATTCTAACAGGAATACAGGCACAACACACAAATGATCTTCCTGTCTTAAAAGGAGACTACCTTGGTCAGCCATTGCCGGGAGATACACCAGAAGTATTTGCCCCTGGTATAGTATCAACGGATACGACGATTGAGCACGGTTCGCCAACCTTCTCGCCCGATGGCAACGAAGTTTTCTGGCAATCAAACTATCGCCAAAGCGGCAAAGAAACCCAGATATTCGGGATGACAATGCAGCGCGTTGGTAATACCTGGAATGCACCTGGTATCTCTCCATATACTAGTGGACCAGTTTTTTCACCCGATGGTAACCGACTCTATTTTCTTCCTTTTGGTAAAGAAAATGGGGAGGAAAACGGACCCTATTATGTAGAGAAAAAAGATAATGCCTGGGGTGAACCAGTATGTATGGATCTTCTTGCTCGATTCCCGGAAATTAAACATGCGTATAATTATTCCATAACCCGCGATGGAACATTCTATTTTCTAGGCTATGCTGAAGGTGTGGGGGCAATGAATGATTTTGGTATTTACCGAATGGAATTGAATAATGGCGAATACTTAAAACCTGAATTACTTCCTGCGAGCATAAACATGGGTGAGGGCTTGTTGAGCTGGACACCCTTTATTGCTCCCGATGAAAGTTACCTGCTATTTTCATCCAATCGGCGCAGCCCAAAAACCGATATGGGCGATATTTACATTAGTTTTCGCGATTCAGAGGGAAATTGGACCGATCCTGTTAATTTGGGCAAAGAGGTCAACTCTGATCGACAGGAACGATTCCCTTCGGTATCTCCAGATGGTAAGTATCTTTTTTTTACGCGCTGGATTGCCAGAGGAAATGAAGACGTTTTTTGGGTGAGTGCAGAATTCATAGAAAAACACCGAAATGCCATGACTAGCGATTAAAATCCAAAATATGGACATTAGAAATTACATTGGCATTACATCATTAACTGAGGAAAGAAAGAAACCTTTGGTTTTTGCGATTATATTCTTCATTGTTTTCTTCTGTGCACTTATTCTTGGCTCAGAAATACAGAAAATATTGAACTTGGATTTGAAGATGGGGTGGGGACAGGATATTGTAAGTGCCACAGCAATACTTCTTTTAGCCTTCCTTTTCAAAGCACCTAAACAACTATTGGCACTAGAAAAACCAAAAGATAAAAATTGGTTGAAATACACGATTCTTATTGGTGTTGCAATTGCCTTATGGAATTTTACTAATCAAATTATATCAAACGATCCAAATTTCAACCGTGGGCTTGAATATTACCTGTTTGAGCTAACAATGCCAAGCATTGCAGAAGAAATTGGTTTAAGAGGTGCAGTACTTGGGTTTTTATTGTACTACGCTAAGCAAAAACATTTTTCAAACGCTAAAATCTGGCTAATTATCGTCATTCTGGCAATGCTTTTTGGAATTGCTCATCTATTAGGTGCAGAAAGTTTTACTGAAGGATTAAAAGCATTTCTTATGACATTTTCTGCCGGACTCGGGTTAAGTTGGCTGAGAATTAAGACCGGCTCAATATTTCCCGGAATAATTGCACATAGTATAATGAATGTTTTTGATAATATATTGGGGTATTTATTTTGATAATGAAGATGACAATCTGCTAACATTAGCTATGAGAATTGAAACCAATAAATACAATATGAAATAGTCATGATTAATAAATCACAAACCGGAATGATTATATTACTAATGGCTATTCCATCTGACAATTAAAAAACAAATTATAAACAGATGAAAAAAACACCGTTATTTATTAGACACGCTTTCTTTTTTGCTTTGTCAATTGTCCTTATTCAAAGTTGTGCAGTTGATGTAAATGATAAAGATTACTTGCAAAATGTTCTTGAAAATATTCACGAAATTGAATCCGCAAACTATTTGTCTATTCGAACAGCTTATGCTCCATTTGACACGCTACCTTATTCTGTTCAACAGAATTATGTTAAAGAATACAAAAACGATTTAGACACATTTGTTAGGGCAAGCTTTGTGAATCTCAATAAAATTGACAGCACAAAAATGGATTATTGTTATGATGGAAATATAAGAGCGCGAGTACATTGGGACGAAAGAACTATGGAAATAGATAGTTTAAGAAAAAATCCTTTTTCATCTGGAATAGTAAGGGCTCCATTTTTCGAACATGCCAAAAGAATATTGGAATATACCCTAAGTACAAAAGACAGTATGTCCATTGAAGTAAAAAACAGTGGAGATACTATTCAATATACTTTTACTATTTATGACACAATTGTTGAATTTGGCTTTCAAAAATTATGGTATCAACCTCCATTTTTTGGACCTCTTAAAGGTTCGTATTCCAGATATGATATTTTCATCAATAAAAAAACCAACTTGCCTTTTCGAATTATTAGAGATCAGCCCCATGATAAAACGATTGAATTATGCAAACTCATCGATATCAACAAAGAAAAGCTAAGTGATTTTGTCGCATCAGAATATTTTCCCGACTTTCCTTTGCGATCGACTAAAAACAGAAAAGTTGCCAATACTGACTTAATTGGAAAGCAAGCCCCCGATTGGATTTTAAACGATGCCGATGGAAAATCTACGGCTTTGAAGGATCTGCAAAGTAAAGTGGTCTTGGTTGAATTTACGAGTGTAAGTTGTGGCCCTTGTAAAGCTGCTATTCCCTTCTTGAAAAAATTAGTAACAGAATACAACAAAGAGGATTTCGACTTTGTATCAATTGAAGCATTTGCCAAAAATTCGAATGTGCTTAAAGGCTATCAACAGCGAAACGATTTCAATTATAAATTTTTAATGTCAACAAAAGAGGTTAGCAACAGCTATTATATAAAATCAATCCCAGTATTCTTTCTTCTAGATGAAAACAGAATCATTCGTAAGGTCATAAATGGTTACGCAACATCAGTGGATGATGAGATTAGAGATACAATAAACGAATTGATTTAAGTAATTTTTCATTTAAAGTTTGATAAAGTAAGGAGTTTCATTTCAATGAAAAAAAGCGTAAAAGGCAGAAATGAGTCTTTGAAAAGTAAAAGTTTGCCAGTAGAGTCTCCTGACAGTTCATATATGTTTTTCATGCGACATATTCCTTGTCAGGAGGATTTCTGCTGGGTTTCAAATATAGGCGCGGAGCAATTTAAAATTAATTGCCCAAATGACGAATAAATAAAAATAGATAAAACCACCAGAAAATGGATTCATCAATGATGCATTCAATAATTACTTTTTTGATTAGTTTGTTTTTTTGAAAGAGATCGTTGTAAATCAATGGTCTCTTTTTTTTATTTAATGCTTAAATATAAATTTACGGATCCCGCCTTTATATTGCCCTTAAGCTATTTCAATCGGTATCTTCTGGAGGTTCAAAAAACATGTAAACTAAACATACACCGACTGTAAAATATATTGACACTTATTCCTGAATTGGAATACAAAAACATTCCTATATATCACGCAATCAGGTAATTAAAGTTTATGGCATAAGCCTTGCCTATTCCTAGTTAAATAGAAAACAATTTTGATGATGAAAATGCAAAATACAGAAAAAGAAATTGACTTTTCGGAATCCATTAAAAAGAAAATAATGAAGATTAAATTATTTAGTATCCTCTTAATTATAGCCCTAGGCTCGTTTTCCGTGACAGCTCAGGAAACCTGGAGTCTTGTTAAGTGTATCGATTATGCTTTGGCAAACAATGTCGATCTTACTATTTCATTTAATAATGCAGAAATGCAAAGGGCAACAGTCCTGGAAAGCAAAGCAAAATTATTACCTACTTTAAATATGGGTAGCGGAGTAAATTATAGCTTTGGACGTAGTATCGATCTCAATACCAATACCATCACCTTCGACCAAACCATGTACAACAACTATGGGCTTTACACCTCCGTTGATTTGTTTAACGGCTTTATCAAACTCAATACCATTGGTTTTAATAAATATTTATTATCTGCAAACAAAGAGGAAGCCACTTATATAAAAAACAAATTGGTTTTCGATATTTTAATATCGTATTGCACTGTGCTATACAGCAAAGGTCTGCGTGAAGTTGCTAAAAGTCAGCTTGTGCTTTCAGAAAGCCAATACCAAAGGATGCAAAAATTGGTGGATATTGGCCGAGAATCACCCATTACAGTTCAAGAGTTAAAAAGTCAATGGGCCACCGATAAATTTAGTCTCACTATTGCTGAAAATAATTTTAACAAAACGCTTTTGCAATTAAAGCAATTGCTGAAATTAGATGCAGTGCAATCATTTGAAATTGAAGATTTAGGGTTAAATTCAACATTTTCGGCAACTCAACAAAATATTGATTCTTTATTCAAAAGCGCCGTAAATGTTTTACCCGAAATTAAACAGCAAGAGTTTTTGTTTAAAGCATCGGTAAAAGAATTAGCTATCGCGAAGGGAGGCGTATCACCACGGATTTATTTGTCTGCAGGGCTTTATACCAATTATTTCGATGGAGATCCTCTCGAATACAGTAAGCAAATGGATAATAATCAAAGCCAAGCAGTAGCTATAGGAATTACTATTCCAATATTTAATAATGCTTCGGTGTATAGCGATATTAAAAGAAAACGAATTATGGTTAAAGATCGTGAGCTTTTACTCCAAAAGCAAAAAGATATTCTTTATTCAGAAATATGGAATGCAATCGATGAGTTGCAATCAGCAAATAATGAATATCAATCGGCTGAGGAGTTATATGACTTTAGCAAATTAGCCCTGGAAAATGCAACTAAAAAATTGGAGAAAGGTCTTGCTAGCCCCACAGATTACGAAGTGGCAAAACAACGTTTCGTATCTGCTCAAGCCAGTCTGTTGAAAGCCAAAATTGTCTTTTACATGCGCAAACAAATGTTACAGTTTTACAAAACTGGAAACTGGAATCATATTAATCAATAAAAACAAAATAAATAATTAATGGTTTAGAGTTGAAGATTAAACTCAATACGACCACTTAGATAAATAAAATTATGGACAGGCCAATAGAAAAGAAAAAAGGATTAAAAAAGAAGCATATCTACATTGGAGTTGGAGTAATTGCAGTAGTTCTGCTAATTTCCCAGGCATTTTTTGGAACGAATGTTTCCACCATAAAAGTGGATATTGAAAAGATAAATATAGAGAAAGTATCAAAGGATATCTTTCATGATTATATAACCGTTCAAGGAAATGTAGAGCCTATTGCCACTATATTTCTGGATGCACGTGAAGGCGGCAGGGTAGAAGAGAAAGTAATTGAAGAAGGAGCAATGGTAAAAAAGGGAGATGTGATTCTACGTATGAGCAATCCTGATTTGAGTTTGAACATTCTCAATAGCGAATCCCAATTGGCCGAAAAAAGCAACTTTTTAAGAAATACAATGGTTGT